>QHPP01000124.1 GCA_003219125.1 Verrucomicrobiota bacterium | reverse complement strand
TGGCATTATTGAAGAGAATTGAGAGCCCGGAGCAAATCGGCGCGGTGATAAGCGACAGCATAGCGAGCGCGAGAACGAAATAGGCGATCGGCACCACCACGAGATTGGCCAAGAGAGATACCGGCGTGACGAGATAAAAATACCAATAGACAAGCAGCAGCGATCCAATCCAGGCTGCGAGCGAAACCGATGCACCACGAGCGAGACCACGCCCTACCGCAGCAAAGAATCGCCGCATCCGACTGAACAACAGACGTGGCAAAAACGGATCCGGGGCAACGATTCGTTCAAAGCGAACAAACATTGGATCGGCCAAAAGGATGATGGCGCCCACCACCGCAAACGAAAGTTGAAACCCGCTGGTAAAAAGCTGGTTTGAATCGAATAGCAAAATCAGAAATGCGGCCGCCGCCAGGCTATTGAGAGCGAGAACTTTTCGATCAAAGAAGATTCCACCGAGCAGAAGCGCGCTCATGACCGCGGCGCGGATACTCGCGGTATGCAGACCGGTGATAGCAGCGTAGAAAAAAAGCAGAGGAATGATGAGAGCGGTCGCAGCCTTGCGCGGCAAGCGCAGGACCATCGCGAACGTCCAGAGTAATCTCGCCACGATGCCAACGTGCAAACCAGCAACGGCAAACAGATGCAACGTTCCCGTTTGTTGAAATGGCTCTTCGATATCATCGCGCGTTTGATGGCGAAGCCCGAGGGAAGCGCCGCAAATCAGACCGACAACATCCGGCGAATCTTCGAGGTCGCGGCTGAGCATGCGCTGCATCCATTCGCGCGAGCGCGCCGCCGCACGCAGAATGGAGTATCCTTTGCCCGCCGCGAGAATCCGACCATTTTCCGGATAGCGAACGATGAATAAATTTTTCACATCGCGTCGCGCGAGATAGGCGCGCATGTCGAATTCACCGGGATTTCGCGGCGGCTCGATCGGTTGAAAAGTTCCAAAAAGCGTCAGTTCATCACCCACGTTTGGCCGGCCGCGCCAGCGAACGAAAACCGTCGCGTTCGTTTTAAAATCCTGGCCGTCGATTTTGGCTTGATGCAATTTCATCAGGAAGCTGGCGTTACCGGTCGCTTCGATTTTTGGTTCGGTCGTGACGATTCCGGTTACGCTCGCAGGACGCGGCTGTGCTCCGGCGATTTGGGCGAGCGCATCTGCTGGTGTGTTGATGATTCGCGCGCTGTGGAGCGCGAAAAATGTCGCCCCGACCACCGCAAAGACGAGCGGCGCATAGCTCCAGCGCAACCCGGTCAGTGCGCCTGCGAACGCAATGAACAGGATCGGGCCGGTGATCGCAGGAAAATAATCGGCCGTGACGATACCGATGATCGCAGCCAAGACGAGACCGAGAAATGGCTGCCGCATCAAGCCGCGGTCGATCAATCGCTCACGACGAGATCGAGCTTAACGTCGTACCGGTCGATCGGAAGCGATTCGACGATCTGAAAACTAAAAGCGATCCCGATCTTAATGGCGCGCGCGGCGCGATGAGCGAGAAAGCGATCGAAAAATCCTGCGCCGCGTCCGATCCGCGCGCCTGCGCGCGTGAAAGCGATTCCGGGCACGAGGACAAGGTCGATCGGCGCGAAAATCGCAATATCGTGCTGACCGCGCGCGGTTGGCAAAATCGTTATGATTTCGCTGCCGCGACGGCACAAGTCCGCGATCAATGGCGCGATCTCAGGTTCGCATTGAGACGGTTCGAAGACGACAACCACCCGGGCCCGTTTCCAAACCGGTAGCTCGAGCACGCGGTTACAGATCTTTAACGATCGGCCGCGCCGGTCTTCCGCGTCCAGCGTTCGCAACTGTTCCTGCATCTGTGCACGGAACTCCTGTTTGGATTCATCGATGTTCATCGCGGCAAAATTTTTTGAACTGTGGTCGCGAGCTTATATGCTTCTCAGCAGGTGCCGATTCCTTTTTCAAAAAAAACGCGGGTAGTACGGCAGGCGACCGAGGACGGCGCAAAGAACAAAACCTCGACGCGTGTAACCTTAAAGCCGGGCATTGACTGGCATCGGCGAAATTTTTTGGCCGAAGTCCTCATCCCGTCCCTTTTTACCAAACGCTCCGGTGAACGCGCCGTCCCGCGGTTTCCGAAAATCGGGCCAGGCGAATTTTGCATCACCTGGATTGGGCACGCCTCTTTTCTCATTCAAACCCACGATCGCAATATCCTGGTCGATCCAAATTGGGCGAAATGGTTAAAGGTGATCAAGCGGTTGAAGCAACCGGGAATCGAGCTGCATCATTTGCCGGATATCGATTTGGTGCTGGTGACACATGCGCATTTTGATCACCTCGACCGGCGAACCCTGCGACGCATCGCTTCCGATCAACCGATCGTCGTGCCGGTAGGTGTTGGCACGCTCGTACATGATCTCGGCTTCAATATCGTACATGAGCTCGATTACTGGCAGACAGTACCGCTTGATGGTCTGAAAATTTCGATGACGCCCTGTCATCACTGGGGCGCCCGTTTTCTGGCCGATCTGCATCGCGGCTTCGGCGGTTTCGTTATTGAAGCGAATGGTCGCTCGATTTTTCACTGCGGCGACAGCGCCTATTTCCCCGGCTTCAAGGAAATCGGCGAACGTCACGAGATCGAGATCGCGCTGTTGCCGATCGGCGCTTACGACCCGCCCAGCGGACGCGAGGTTCACATGAATCCAGAGGAAGCGGTGCAGGCCTTTCTGGAATTGCGCGCGAAAAAATTAGTGCCGATGCACTACGGCACCTTCCGTCTCGGCTACGAGCCGCTGGACGAACCGCTTACGCGCCTGCTGGCACGCGCGAAAGAGGCCGGTATCGACCACAACGTGTTGGTCATGACCGAAGGCCAGCCGGTGGTATTGTAATCTTCTCATCCTGAGCGAAGTCGAAGGATTTCTAACTATTTAGGGGATGCCCCGCTTTGCTCTAAGTGCTGGCCGACGAAATGTGATCGGCGCGACGATCGCCGGTCTCATTGTCGTTGCGTCTTGCATGTTGTTGCTCGCGCACGACCCTCTCATTTTTTGGAATGACGATTACGAAGTCTCTATTCTGCCGGTCTTCGCCGACATGGCGCGGGCGTGGAACCGCGGTGAGATCCCGCTGCTCAGCCCCTACTCCTGGGTCTGTGGAAATCTTGCCGGCGAATTTCAATACGGCGTTTTTTCCATTTTCATTACTGCATTGATTGTTTGCGTTTGGAAATTGCCGCTGACTTTTTCGCAACAAGCCGCCGCGGTTTCAATTGCACACCTCGCGGTTCTCGGTGCCGGCGCATTTTTGCTCGCGCGCGGCCGGAAACTATCGATTTCGTTATCCATTTTTGTCGCGCTCGTCGCGTCGCTCAACGGCTGGATCATTTGCTGGGGCGCGACCGACTGGTTTGGGGCGCTCGGCGCGTTCACCTGGCTGCCGTGGGCCTGGTGGGCAGCGGAGCGGGCGCTTGATCCAACGCGTTCTCATTGGCGTTTTCTTTGGCCCGCGCTTTTTGTTTATCTGCTCATCACAGGGGGCTTTCCGTATACGGTTTTGATGTTGGCGTTACTGCTCGCGTGGCTAGCGCTGCGCGCCGTATTCGAGGTAGATGACATTGCCAGTCCGGCTCGGAAACGCCGAGGCGGGCTTGCACGGTTAACGAGAATTTGGCCGCTGCTCTCTGGCGTCGCCCTCGGTCTTGGGCTTTCTGCCCCGGCCTGGCTGGCACTTTTCGACTACGTCCACGGTTCCGCCCGGGAATCGCTTCATCCCTCCGCTCATTGGCAGTGGCTCGTCCCGTGGAATGCATGGCCAGGCTTGATCCTGCCATCGTGGACGGTGGACTGGTTGAATTTTTCATCGCGGTTCATCCCACATGGCGCGACAGAACTTGCCTGCGGTTTCGTTCCGCCCGTCGCCCTGCTCAGCGGTTTCATGGTTAACGGCCGCGCTCTTCTCAAAAAAATTCGCTGGGAGCTCGCACTGCTTCTCCTTCTGTTTTTTCTGGCGATGCTCCCCACCGCCGGTTTTTTCCGCTGGAGTTTCCGCTGGCTCCCGCTCCTCCATCTCGTCCTTGGCGTCTGTGCCGCCGAAGCATTCGCATCGTTTTCGCAAAAACAACGACGTTTTAGTGCCTTCCTCATGCTCCTGCTCATAATCATACTCATAATCGGCGCTTTAGTCTTGCGAACCGGTGGCCAACATCTCTTCCCCCTCGCCTGGATTTTCCTCGGCCTCGCCCTGGTTTGGTTCGTAATCGAGTTGCTCCAATTTAATTTCCTGCCCGCAGGGGCGCCCCCGGCCATCGTCTTCGCAGCGCTTCTGGCAACTTATCTCTTCATTCCGCCAAACTCTGGCGTACCCAAATACAATCTTGCCCAATCCTTGTTAGAACCACAGCCGCTCGATCCGCAGCGTCTCTATCTCAGCGTTTACCCGCCACCGGAAACATCTTATCGAGTCGCGGCGAAACCTGCACCGGTCGGAAAAATTGTGCGGCCCGGCAGCACTTCGATGTGGGCGAGCTTGCGTTTCGTCAACGGTTACAGTCCAATCCGTCCCGCCGGGGTGGCGCGCGAATTTGCCGGCGCCATTCATGGCGAAGTCGATCCCGACCTGGCGAAATGGCTTTTGCAGCGTGAAGCCGGTGAAAATGGACTGCTCGAGCGCATTGGCATTGATGGAATCATTGTCGCCCGAGAGTTCGATTTCATTCCGCAACCAGCAGCCGAATGGGAATTGGCAATCGAGAACGACGAAGGCCACGTCTTTCATCGTCGCGGCCCGGCGATGCCAGTGGTTCGTTCCGTGAATTTTTCTGGAAAAAACTCGATCGCAAAAATCACTGATATCGTCACAGAGCGAAATTGGGCGAGCGCATCAGTTACAGCTCCTGATGGGGATCGGGCAGCCCTGATCGCATTCTCCCGTCCGTTTTTCCCAGGCTATCGCGCGCGAATCGATGGGCGCAATCTTTCCGCTTTTTCCGAGCGCAATTTGATTCCGCTGGTCGAGGTCCCGCCCGGCATGCACGGTCGCCTCATCCTTTATTACCGACCCGATTGGCTGATTTATGGAAGCGCGCTCGCAATCACCTCGGCCGCTATTTGGATCGTGTCGGTTGCTCTCGCGTTCTGCGCTTTGAGACGGTTGTAGCTGCCGCTGTCGTCAGCGGCTGTCTCGGATACTGTTGCCGCCGGCGACGGCGGCAGCTACACGGAAAAAAAGCGTAATATTTGTAGAATCGTTCGGCGTGGGGGGTGGAAATTGCACCGCTAGTAACGCTCAATCGGCGATCGTAAAAATTTCCACCGGCGCATCAACACCTTTGACCGGCTGAGGAGGTAACGCACGCAATCTAATCGATCGTGAGAGATAATCTTTCGTCGCTTTGCTTAAGAGCAATGAGGTGCCGAGAGCTTTGTTCAATCCTTCGATTCGCGATGCCACGTTCACTGTGTTTCCAATCACCGTGAACTCCATTCTTTCCGACGAACCAATGCTGCCGACGATCGCGTGTCCGGTATTAATACCGATCCCGATCCCGAGTGGCGCTTCGTTCGCGCGCATCAAATCGGCGTTGAAAACTTTGAGACGGCGCAGCATCGAACATCCGGCCGCTACGGCATCGTCGGCATGCGTGGTTGCACCGGAACCGGCGCCGAAGATTGCCATGAACCCGTCGCCCAGGAATTTGTTGACCATACCGCCGTGCTCCGTTTCCACGATTTCGACCATGGCTTGGAGGAATCGATTGAGAAAATTGACGATCGTTTTTGGATCGGCCTGAGCCGCGCGCGCGGTGAATCCGCGAAGATCGAGAAACAGAAGAGTGACGACTTGATCGGTGCCACCAAGACCTGGGTCCCGGGCCAGAATTTGTTGCGCGACCTTTTCACCGACGTGCAAACCAAAGACGCGGCGCAATCGCTCCTTATCCCGCAGCTCCACTACCATTTGATTGAAGTCACCGACCAACGCACCGAATTCATCGGCACGCCGCAGCGGAATCTGGACGTCTAGCTGGCCTTGACCGACGGCGTGAAAGGCGGCGCGCAATTCATCCACCGGTTTTGCGACCAGCCGAGTAATGAGAACAGCGGAACAAAGCCCGAAGGCAATTCCAACCGTGCCGACGAAGACCGCGAACCATTGCGGATTGGAGCCAGGCGAATGCGGTGCGAACATCAGCAGAAGCAACGATCCAATCGGACACAGCCCCGCCGAAATCGCCCACATCAATCCGCGCGTGCGGAGCGAGGGCGGATAAATTCCTTTCAGCCGATCCGGCCGGGTGTCGCGAAAGAAAACGAGAAAAAGCGCCCATTGACTGGCCAATTCGACCAAAAAAAACGTTTGCGTCACCGCGATGAAGGCCGAAACCAAAAACGAAATCGGGAGATGCCAAAGAAGTTGCGAACCAACCGGAATTCCCGTGGTGGTCAGCGCAAAAATAAAAGCGGGAATGCAGCCAAGCCAGGCAACACTTGAAATCGCAAAAGCAATCCATGGCAAATGAACTACTCGGCGCTGGGCCTGATCGAGTTCCTCCGGCGCGACCGTATTGCCTTTGATTAATTCGCGAAAAATTCGGCGTAGCGAAAGGATCACGTAAATCCAGATCGCGACCGCTACCGGATAAACGGCGGCATTGTAAACGATTACCGTCGCAGCGAAGCGATGCCGCAATTCTTCCGTCACCAGCAATGGCGCGATAACAATGGCGTTGTACCAAATGTTGAATGCGCTTCCGAGCACTTGCGGGATGACGGGCGCCAACGCGGTGACGAGAAGGCCGTAGCGGCGCGCGCGCGGCGAGAGCTCGTCTGTCACGGAATGGTCCACGCCCGAAAATAATCGAGCAAAATAAGATGCGAGTTGATTTCGTGCCGTTGGAATGGACGAATGACCGCGCGGAAATCGGTCAATTTCCCGAAAGCAAATCCATGCTCGGCTGGCGCGAAAAAATCATCCTGATGACTGGGCAAAACATACTTTGGGCGGAGCCGGGCAACGGCAGCGCGAAATCGTTTTCGGCTGTCCGGTAACGCCACGCCGAGAATGGCAAGATCGACCGGCGCGATTTGAGCCGGTGGCAGGACCTCAGGTGTTCCTCCGGAATCGATGTAAATGCGTTTGCCATTCGCTTCGATGAGAAACGCCATTGGTTCGCCGAGAGGCCAATCGGATGCTTTTGTCGGACATGATCCCGGCTGAGTTTTGGTTCCGCCAAAGGGCAACCATCCGAGAATGCGATCGTGCGTTGCCGGAAGCACGCGAATTCGCCACGGTCCGATCACGCGCATCGAACCGGGCTGAACAACGAGACAGTGATTGTGATCAACGCCGCACGAGATGGTGAGATTCGCTGCTGTTACTCCCGCGACTAGCCGTGCATTCGTCCGCCGCATGATTTCCGGAACATCGAGTAAATGATCGAAATGCGCGTGAGTGACGAGCACCGCATCCACGTGCGGCCGGATATGCTGTAATCCGAAAGCGATTCGCGCCTCGTTAGGTTGGATGCGCTGTTGCAATGCCACCGCCGTTAATCCGGCACGGGTGAAGTACGGATCCACCAGCAAAGCGTGCCCGCTTGCTTCAAATTGAAAACCATTAACGCCGAGATAAGTCACTCGCACTATCCCCGGCGCTTGCCTTGCGCCTGGCGAATCGGCAACAACCAGCGCGAAATACTTATCGAGACTCGCCAGCGCGACGGGTGCGCTGAGACAAAGGACAAGAACTGCGAATCCCAGGCTAAGACAGATCCTTGGTTTTGTTAAGTTGCCGACGATCTGCTTAGCGGAACGGCCCTGCACGATCGATGATGCTGCCGTTACTTTGTCATGTCGAGCGAAGTCGAGACATCTCTAGTTACTGTCCGAAAGTACCAAACAGGAGCGGTTTCCAGCCGCCGTTTGATTAAAGGCGGCGGCTTGGAAGAGGCCGCTCCTTGGTAAATACAAATAGCTGGAGATTCCTGGACTTCGCTCGGAATGACAAAAAGGGGCCGCTTACAACGGGATCGCTACTGCGAGAACGCTACGAGCCCTTTCGGCGACGAGGGCGGCGCTGCTACGGGTCACGAGATCGGGATCCATTCGTTGCGGGCGCGGGAGTCGGCTACGGCTTGGACTACGCGCATGTAACGCAAACCATCTTCAAAGGTCGGGTACGGTCGCTCTCCGCTGCCTGATTTCACGGCATCGAGGAAATCATTCTCGACCGTCCATTCTTTGGCGAGTTCCTTCGGCACTTTCACTTCCTCCAAGGCCCTATCGCCGACTCGGCCCGTCTTAATCGCATCGGCAGTGAAGTCGTAGATCAACGTTCCGGCTGAGCCGTAAACTTCGAGCCGGTCGCCGGTGGCTTGGGCGTGGATGCCGCTGAATTCAAGCACGCCTTCCGCACCGTTTGCGAAGTGGCAAAGCACCGAGAGCGCGTCGGGGATAATGACATTGTAGCCCTGGCGATCGGGATACAAAATTTTCCCGCGGGCGAACAAGCCGTCGATATCGCCGAACCAACGCTGCAATACTTCGACATAAATCCCAAGCGTCATGACATTGAGCCCGCTGATTTCGATGCGTTGCCGCCAGTGGGCCGGCGCATTCGGGTTCAAATAATTCCCATGAAAACTTTGCAGCCGAATAGTATGCAGTTGCCCGAGAAAATTTTCCGCGAGCAATTTTTTAACAACAAGATCGCCGCCCAAACCGTAGGGGGGCGGGCAGAGCATGGTGACTTGTTTGGGAAAGCGCCGCGAGGCCCCCAGCATTTCTTCTGCTTCCGCGCGATCGTTTGCCATTCGGGCCTGACAAAAAACATGTTTGCCCGCTTCGAGCGCGGAAACGGTGACGGCGGAATGCATGTACGGGGGCGTCCCAATCCAGACGATATCGATGTCTGGCAAGGCGACGAGGTCGGGCCAGTTCGCGATGGGGACGGCGGTCGGAACATTTTCCTGACAAAACTTTTCCGCGCTTTCATAAGTGGAATTTGAAATCGCGACGATTTCCAGATCGGACCGGCGTTTAAAGGCGGGCAGATGTCGTTGTTTTACGATCCCGCCCGCGCCGATGATTCCGATCCGTAATTTGCGATTGCCGTTTCGACTCATTGTATGTGGTTGGTAGAAGAATCTTTGACCACAGTGCGGCTCTGCTGTTCAACCCTGAAATTCCGTTTCTGTTCAAGCGATCAGGCAGTGCGGGCAGGACATGCAGAAACATGTCCCTCCACAGCGTGCTGGAGGCGCCGCGGCGAGTCCCTTCAAACCCCTGCGCGTTTGCTCCGCCAGGTAAGATGCGTTGTGTGCCACACGGGCCGGTAGCCTGTGCCACGAAGAATCGCTTGACCAGCACAGGGCGACAATGCACTTTACGCTCCCGTTTTTATATCCGGGCGATTGCGTCAATCGCCCTACCTCTTGCCATGTCTAAAGTTTGCAGCATCACTGGATCCCGCGTCACACGCGGCAGCGTCATTCATCGCCGTGGTATGGCGAAAAAGAAAGGCGGCGTCGGTCGCCACGTCACGAAAAATGTGCGGCGCGAATTTTATCCGAATTTGCACGAACACCGGATCTGGGTGCCGGAGCTGAAGAAATTCGTGCGCATCCGGGTGACGGCGCGAGGACTCAAGACGATCAACAAGAACGGCGCGTATCGGGCGTTAAAAAAGGCCGGCGTCATCGCGGGCTAGGGCTTCGGGAGCGGCGGGCAGGTCAGGCCAAATGCAATTGACCATTTTGAAATCGAAGATTCATCGCGCCACGGTGACGGGCGCGAGTTTGCATTATGAAGGCAGCCTCACTGTTTCGTCCGATCTGGCTGAGCTGGTGGATCTGCGCGAATACGAGAAGATTCTCGTTGGCAACTTGAGCAACGGCGAACGCTTTGAGACTTACGTGATTTACGGCGAACCGAACAAAGGTTTGATCGAACTCAACGGCGCGACCGCGCATCTCGGGAAAATCGGCGACCGCATCACGATCATGAATTTCGGGAGTTATTCGGCCGAGGAAGCAGCCAGGCATCAGCCGCGTATTCTCGTGCTCGATGAGAAAAACCGGGTCGTGCGGCAGGAAGGCGGCATCGAGCCGTCACTCAAAGTGGTCGGAGAGTAGTTTTTCTTTGTCATCCCGAGCAAATGCGAGGGTCCTCACATTTGCTCAGGCGCATTCAGACGCTCGTGAGGTCCCTCGGTTCGACCCGGACTGGCAGTGTCTTCGTGGCTCGGGAGGACGGAGAAATTATCAGCACTGCCGCCAGCGACGGCGGCAGCTACATCGCTTTCTTCAGTTGTCGCTCCGGGCGCAGTTGCTGTCGCTTCCCTTGTAGCTGGCGCCGTCACTGGCGGCAGGTCCGCTGTAACTTCGCCCGGTTCCTTTTTCGGCAGCCTTGCCCTCGGCAAATCAAGCGAGCCGTCATTGAATTCGATGACGTGTCCCTGGCGAATCATCCAGTGCAAATCGGACGCGAGCGCCAGTTTCCTTTTCTCGGCTTCGGCCACCTCAGTATCCGGGCCAATTAATTTTTCCGCGAGTTCCTTGCGATTAATTCGTGGCGAGGCTTTGAGTGCTTCCAAAATCTGACGCACCGAATCGGAAACTGCGACTTCGTCAATCGCTTTCAGCCGAATGGGCGAGACGAAAAGCATTCCTTTGCGATGCCGGAAAATTTGCAGGCCCGCACCGCGGAAACGGCCGGCCAGCTCCTGCATTATATTAGAGGGCGAACGGACCTCTGCTGACCAGGCATCTTCAATCAGGCGCGCAATCCCGCGATCCTGTAATTTGCGACTGGTAACGCCGTCAATCTCTGCCTCAACCGATTCCGAAATCAGAGAGGGAAGATATTTCTCGCGAAAATGCCGTTCCGCTTCCGTTTCCGCATTAAAAGTTTGGGGCGGTTCCTCTTGCTGCGTGGTAAACGCGATCACTTTGCGCGCTTCTTCCTTCCATTGCTCGACCAGCGCGGGGTCGCTCACGATTTCGATTTGCCGTTGAAAATCAGTGAAGCTCATGCGCCGGCTGAAACGCTGTTCATAAAGACGGCGAAGCTGCGGCTGGTAACCATGGTGATTGGTTGGTCCCAGCAAAGTTCCGGTCGTCCGTTCGCGCGCGACGCTGCTGAAATCGCCCTTAATCGGATCGTTCAACGTGACATTGGCGGTATAAAACTTCTCCCGGAGCAGGCGAAAGGCGGAGTCTTCGAGAACGTTGCGATTGGTCGCGATGGCGTTCGATTCGCCCAGGCGAAAAAGTGGGCTCGCGTTCTTCGTTTTTACCCGGACGTGATAGCGCTCCGGTTTCTGCAGAAAAAGACGCGCCAGCGCATAAACCGAATACGCCGCGGTGCCGGTTTTGATCTGGGCTGCGACATTTTCAAACGCTGCAGCTTGCGGAAGAAAATGGACGTCAAGTGCCGGTAACGGACTTGGCGCTTCGCGTCGCGCCGGAAAATCGCGGGAGCGTTTCCGATCCCTGCGATCGAGCGGCTTGCGATCGTCTCGTTCTCCTCGGTCACGCCGAGGATGATTCTTCTCGTCGGAACGCCGTTGACGCGGTGGACGAGGGCGTCGCTCCGGGCCCTCGCGCGACCAGCGCTCCTGCACTTCTTCTCCTTCAAATCCGGCATGACGCGCCGCGGACCAGTCTTCCTTCACCCACGCGGGAAGAAATTTCAGGTCGATCAAATCGAGCGGCTCGCCGGGCGATGGCATATTCTCATGTACTGCATCAGTTTGAGAAGTAAAACCGGAGCGCGTTAAACGCGTGCCACAGCCTAGACGCGTTATCATCCTGAACGAAATGAAGGATCTCTTCCAGAGCTTGAGTCTCACAAACTTTTTTGTGCGACCATTCATTTCATTGGCGTGATCCCACTTGTCTTCGCATCGAGCTAGTTCCCCTGCGCTGCCGCATCATCGCGAATCGCGCGGACGATGAATGATCTCTCAAGCGACTGGTGCGTTTTCGAGCTATGAGGATCCTTCGCCGTCTTCGCGGCTCAGGATGACGACGCTGGAATATAGGCCTTTGGCCTGTGCGCCCAGCAGCTTTGCAACCCGCTGCATGCCAACACAAAACGCACGGTTTACTTGGATTCACGATCAGTGGACTGCAACTCCGCTGCGCGCACAGAAGGCAAGTCTGTGTTCCGCTCGTCGGAGTAGTCTCCCGCTGCGCCGTCGCCCACGCTGGAAATTCATTGACAAGAATTTGAATTGATTTACTTGCCATCCTGTTCAGCCCGCGTTATCGCGGGCGGACAGAACAACCGAATTTTATGGCCGACAAATCAATCGAAGAGAAGGTTAAGGACATCATCGTCGAACAACTGGGCGTTAACCCGGAACAGGTAACGCCACAGGCTTCGTTCATCGAGGATTTGGGGGCAGACTCGCTCGACATCGTGGAGCTAGTGATGGCGTTCGAGGAGGAATTTTCGGTGGAAGTGCCCGATGAAGACGCCGAGAAATTGCAGACCGTCGGCGACGTTATCAAATATATCCAGGAACGAGCGAAACCGAAGGAATAGCGTAGGGGAGCCACGCCGGGACCTTACTGAAAGCGGTATCTATTTTTAGCCGCCTAAGGCACTATTACGGTTTGCTGGCGAGATGCCGGCCCACTGCGGGCCTTTCCGACTCCCTGCGGTGGCAGGCGCGCAGCCGGCAAATTCTCTCCTGCTGCGGCCGACCCGCCGCCCTCTAGGGAGAAAGATCGCGACGCCGGTTGCCCTTCTACGTTTTTGGTTGCACCGCGCAATTGGAATCACAGTGTAGAGGGTGCAGTACTTCGATGAGCCCTTATTTCGCATCGGCGGCAATTACGTCACCGCCAAGGGTCTGATTGCGTTCGCTATCTTTTTCGGAGTTGGCTTGTCGCTGGCCAAGATTTTTCAAAGCGAACAATTCCGGCGCTTGCTCACCCGACTCAAGCTCGGGAAAAATTTCGCGTCGATTATCCCGACGATTTTCGGTCTCGCCACCCTCATCTTTTTCACGGTCACCGCCATCAATGCTGCGGGTATTCCGCTGGCGTGGAATCAGCCGCTGCCCGGCATTTCACTCACTCTCGTTCAAATTTTCCTGCTCGTTGCCCTGCTCCTCGGTGTTTTTTGGGTATCGGCGCGCACCAAATCATTTCTGTTTAACCGCTTCCTGGTAAACAGCGGGCTGGATCGCTCGCTGCAATACGCCATTTCGCAAATCATCAGCAACGTTGTCCTGGTCGTTGGCGTTTTTATCGTGCTGGACAATGCCGGCATCCATCTCGGGACGCTCACGGTTTTTGCTGGCGCGGTCGGCGTCGGCATCGGATTCGGATTGCAAAACATCGCCAGCAATTTCATTAGCGGCCTGGTCATTCTGGCGGAGCGCCCGATCACGATCGGCGATCGGGTGGAAGTGGCCGGTGTTGCCGGTCAGGTGCAGCAAATTCGTGCGCGCAGCACCGTTATTCTGACCAACGACAACATCACCATGATCGTGCCGAACACGAAGTTCATCGATTCGCCGGTGACAAACTGGACCTATGGCGATCCGCGCGTCCGTTTTCGCATTCCGATTGGTGTCGCCTACGGCAGCGATCTGGAGAAAGTACGGAATGCCTTGCTGGAAGTAGCGCGAGAAAATTCGCACGTGCTGACACAGCCCGAGCCAACGGTATTTTTGGAAACGTTCGGCGAAAGCTCGATCAATCTCGAATTGGTGGTGTGGAGTAAGGAAATGAGTTATCGGCCGCGCCGCTTCCGGAGCGATTTGAATTTCGCCATTGCACGAAAGTTGCGCGAAACTGGTATTGAAATTCCGTACCCGCAGCGCGACCTCCATTTCCGCGACGGGCTTGCGCGCGTCGAAATCACGGCTCCGGAAAAAACGCCGGAGCGCGCGGTTGCGGACGGGGCGTGAGAGATGCCAACGTTTTCTTTTAAAGACGGCACCGCTGCCGTCGTCTTGCCCGACGAGCTTCGGCAATACGAAGACTGGCCCAGCGCCTTTCACGACTGCTGCAAAGACCATCGGTTCTACGAAATCATCGAGGAAACACTGGCCAATGATTTCGAATATCGATACCTGATTCTGCGCGATCTCACCGGCAAGATGCGCGGCATTCAGCCCTTCTTTTTTGTACAGCAAAATCTGGCAGAAGGAATTCCGGGCGGAGCAAGGCGGCTGGTGGATTCTATTCGTAAAAAATTTCCCCGGTTTCTCACCATGCGTGTGCTGATGGTCGGCTGCGCCGCCGGTGAAGGTCATCTCGGTGCGCTCGCTTCCGCCGATTCAATCTGGATTGCCGAAGCGCTGCATGAGTGTCTACCTCAAATCGCGCGCGCCGCTAAAGCATCACTGGTCGTTTTGAAGGATTTTTCCTCGAAGTACCGCGACACTCTCGCCGGGTTTTCCCACAACGGTTTCACCCGCGTTCCGAGCATGCCGATGACGCGACTAGCGCTCAACTTTCGTGATTTTGACGATTACCTCGCGCATTTGAGCTATGGCACGCGCAAGAGTTTGCGACGGAAATTTCGCAAAACCGAGCGCGCAGCCAAAATCGAGCTCGAAATCGTTAGCGACATCACCCCGCATCTGGAGGAGGTCTATCCCCTTTACCTGGCGGTGCACGAGCGTTCGCCAATGAAATTCGAAAAGCTGACCAAGCAATATCTTTCCAAGCTGGGCCAGCTCATGCCGGAACGGGTCCGCTTTTTCATCTGGCGACTCGATTATCGCATCATCGCCTTCAGCATTTGCATGGTGCACGACGGCACGGTTTACGACGAATATCTCGGCCTGGATTATTCGGTCGCGCTCGATCTCCACCTTTATTTCTACACGCTGCGCGATATTCTGCGCTGGGCCATCGAGAACCGTCTGACCTTCTACTGTAGCAGCCCACTCAATTACGACCCGAAGCTGCATCTTGGTTGCGATCTCGCGCCACTCGATCTTTACGTGAAACATACCCAACCCCTTTTGAATCCGATTTTTGGACAAGTGGTCAGATTGCTGGAGCCAACGCGACACGATCCGGTGCTGCCGAAGTTCTCCAACGCGGCCGAGCTTTACGAATGACGCTGCAGATTGCATGCGCGCCCGCCAAAGCGCGCGTCGCGGAAATACAGCTTTCGGGCGGTCATGCGCTTGTCTTCGAGCATGCTCGCGATGTTCCAATGGAATTTTGGGCGCGCGGTTTTTCGGACACACCAAAAGATTTTCAATATTACGAATTGATCGAGCAGACGATGGGCTCGACCTTCGAATATCGTTACCTCGCGGTGTTCGATCAGGCCGATCGACCGGTCGCTTTGCAACCGCTTGTCCTTACCACCCAGGACCTGGCCGTCTGCGCAAGCCAAGCCCTCGTGCGATTTGTCGCCAAATTGCGTACGCTCTGGCCGCATTTTTGCCAAAGCCGCATGGCCCTCGCCGGCTGTCTCGTGGGTGAAGGGGAAACCGGCGCGATCGAGTCTGTCGAAGTCGCAATTCCGCTGATCGCCGAGGCACTGGAAAAATATTCGCGGGGTCAGGGCATCTCCCTGGTGGCGTTCAAGGATTTTCCGACGAAAATGCGCCGCGCCTTTTCCTACCTAAGCCGCTGGGGCTACGCTCGTGTCGCTGGTTTTCCGCCGGTAACTCTCGAGCTCAATTTCGCGTCGTTCGATGAATATATGGCCATGCAATTGAGCAGGGCGACTCGAAAAAATTTGCGCCGGAAATTTCGCGCGGCCGCGGACGCATCGCCTCCACTTGCGCTCGAGGTTTGGACGGATGCGGAGCAGATCATTGATGAAATTTATCCGCTTTATCTCGCCGTCGCTCAGACCAGCGCGATTCAGTTCGAGGTTTTCACACGCGAATATTTTCTCGAGGCGGGGCGATGCGCGCCGGGAAAATTCCGCTATTTCATTTGGCGACAAGGTTGTCGCGCAGTCGCATTTAGTTTTTGCACGATCTGGAATGGAACACTCTACGATAACGATATCGGTCTGGATTACACGGTCGCGTACGAGCTGAATCTTTATTACGTCACGTTTCGCGATCTGCTGAATTGGGCGCTGGCCAACGGGCTCCGACGTTATGCCAGCGCGCCACTCAGTTATGACCCGAAGCTGCGCCTGCGCCTTCAACTGCAACCGGTAGATGTTTACGTGAAACATATTTCGCCCTGGCTCAATCCTTTGATCAAAGTATTGGCTCTGCTTTTCGAACCGGCACGCACCGATCCGGTGCTGCGGCGCCAGCGTCATCGTCTCCGATGATTCAAAAAACGAAAAAACTTTTGCTCAACCCGTGGTTTCAGCTCGTTCTGAGCGTGCTCTTTGTCACCACTTCGGAAGTGTTTCTTAAACGCGGCGCGGTGGAAGCACCGCGCTTGCCGGCCGAAGTGAACTGGACCGGCGTTTCCGGTCTGGCCACGCTCGATGTCTGGTGCGGAATCCTCTTCGTCATCGCGAGTTTCATTAGCTGGCTCTATGTCCTGCGCTTCATTCCCCTCACGATTGCCTTCCCTCTCTCCAACTTCGTTCACGTGCTCGTGCCGTTAGCCTCCTGGTTTTTTCTCAACGAACATATTTCGGTCCAGCGCTGGTGCGGAATTGCGCTCGTCCTGCTCGGCGTTCTAATCGTGGCCAGGCCAGTCGCACGAATGGAGGAAAAATTGTGACGCTATTTTCTGCGCTTCTCATTTTCGTCGCACTGATTCTTTTTGTTCTTGCCCAACTCTTTCTCAAACACGCGATGGAAGACGACCTTCACAGCGCGCGTTTCAAAAAAAATTTCGCTGTCGGTCTCTCGACCATGACTGTTTCATTTTTTATTACCCTCGGACTGCTCCAGCATTTCGAGCTTAGTTATCTCTATCCCTTTCAGGGATTGAGTGTCGTCATCATCAGCCTTCTGGCCGCGGCGATTTTGCGGGAAAAATTAACGCCGCGTCTTCTCTACGGCGCCGCGTCGATCAGCGCCGGCGTCGTGCTGGTCTCATTGAGTTAATGCGGGCCAGAGAGCCTCGAAAGCCCGGCGGTTGATCGCACGAATCGTATCGGCCGACGGAAAATTAAATTTGGGATGATCGATTTCCGAAGCGAATCGTTGTTTCCGCCGCGCATAGGACGGCAGGGAGTAAGCGCCGCATATGTCTCCGGCCAAAACCCGTGCATGCTGCTGTAAGATCGCCAAACCCCAGCGAACATCCTCGAAATCAAACCTTCCATTTTCCCAGTTGGTCCACGCCAAATCCGGCGCTAAGCAATCCAGATCGATGGACACGTAAATATTTGAGCCGGTCAGGCTGCCGGCGAAATTTTCAAATTGTTGCCGCCAATTTTCGCGTAAGATCGCTCCGCGCCGTTTCCGCGCGCGCGGCGGCCGATCATCCGCCCATGGGTGGACCACAAGTGTGCCGGCGCGTTCCGCTTTGCGATTTCCGAAAAGTTGATGCGGCCACCAACACTCGAAATTCCCGCAACCCCAAATCGCGACTTGCCGAACACGCGGCAACTCCAACGCGCGATTGATCCAGCCGCCGCAAGACCAGCGCGGCGGACGGACATCCCAATCGGGATGATTATCGAAGGAAACGAGCGTTACTGGTTCGCGCATGGATCGAAGCCACAATCCGGTCAAATGATGGAAGTCACCCGAGCCGTAGAGGACAAATTTGCCAAGTTGCGGCCCGATCTCGCGATAAAATTGCTCGACCGCCCGCGACGAAGTAGAAAAACGAAGGTGCGGTCCCCACTTCGTCGCGTCGATGGTGGGCAAGCCGTGCGGGACCTCGTGCCAGGCGGCGTCGAGATCAAGATGAACGGCCGAACTGGCCGGGCTGTTCACGGCTTGGGCCGGGATTGGAAACGCGATTCGCTCGCGCGCGCGATGCGCAAATTTTCTGCTGCCTCAGCGAGGTCCGGCTTGAGTTCGAGCGCCCGATCGAACTGGACGATGGCCTGCGAAGTCTGACCTTGCCGCAGAAAGGTTAGTCCAAGGCCATTGACGGCGTCAGCGTGATCTGGCGCTTGCTTGATCACGGTCTCAAATTCGGAACGTGCCGCACTTAAATCACCGCGGGCAAGGAGAGCTCTGGCAAGGGCGAAGCGCGCTTCGATAAAAGTGGGCTGGTTCTCCACCGCCTTGCGCAAATCCGAAATTGCATTGTCTAATTTTCCCTGCACCAGCAAAGAAAAACTGCGCCGGTAAAGTGCTCGCGGTAAATTTGGATTGATCTCGAGCGCGGCCGCAATTTGCCTGGCTGCTTCCTCCCCACGACCCAAACGTTCCAACGTGTAAGAGTAGTCGTAACGCAAGTCGGGGTTTTTCGGATCCAGCAGCAGCGCCGCTTCGTACTGTTCAGCGGCAGCCTCAAATTTCGTTTGGTCCTGCCGCAGCAAAGCCAAGGCATAATGCGCGCTCGCATGTTTCGGATCGAACTTTAGAGTGGCATCAAATTCGCGGGCGGCGGCGTCAAGCTGGCCACTCTGGTGAAGGCTTTTGGCGTACTCGTAATGCTGGCGCGCGCCTACCGGCAAATCTTGGACTATCCAGCCGGTGCGCTGCAAAGCCGGCACCGAACTATGTACTTGCCACATCCATAGTGCCCCGAGCGGGACGACGAATGCCGCCACCCATTTCGCGCCGTGCAAGACCCAGCCGTGAAAAATTCCGTGCGGGGAAACTTCGGCCGTTCCGCCGCTCAGCCCCAGTGCTTGCCGGGTGGAACTCTCCCGCACTTTCCAAATGAAACCGTCATAATAAAAATGAAGGAGCGTGGAAGCAGAAACAACCCCGGTCAGCACGCGCTTAATCGTTTCAATTTGTAATTGGGAATTGAAATAGGCAAGCGAGCCGTAGGCAAAAATGAGGCCGAGATAAAGGCCAACCAGCGAACCACTGCGACGGAAAATGAAGCGCATGAATCCGCCGATGTTCTGATCCTTTTCGACGCGGTTGCGATTATAAATCCAGACCAAAGAAAGGTACTGCACGTCGTGAAAGACTTCGAACAACGCGATCCCGACGAGAAGGTTTGAAACGAGGTTGTTGCAGTACCACCAAAAGCTGATGCTGGTGATTAACAGCACGAGCTTGACCGGATTAGGTCGCTTCCCCTGCGTCCACATCCAGACAAAATTCGCAACGAACAAGACGGAGACGGCGAGCGTGAGCAAAACAAAGCCACGTTGCACCGCGTGCAAGATCCACGGCTGAATGAACGGTCCGCCGCTGGAATAGAACACGTCCAATGTGGACGTCATTCGCATTGGCGACAACACGACCGCCGTGGCAAACCAGATTGCGCAAAGCCAGAAGTCGAGCCGGCGATTAATGGTCGCGAAAGAGCCTGTTTTCGCATCGTAAATGCGACAAAAACCGTAGGTCTGCATCATCCCATGCCAGACGCCCCAGAAAAAAACAACCAGGATGATTCCCTTCAGATCCCACCAGTAAAAGGCGACACAGGTCACGAGGAGAAAGAGCGGGGCAAAAATGAAGCGCCAGCGAAAGCGCTCGAATAAGGCGCGGTCGCCGTATGCTCGGATCATTCCCGGGAGGTGATGTCCCATCGCGCCGAAAGCGGCGACGAAAAGGTAAATGTCCTGTGGGCTCCAGCGCGATTGCGCGAGCGCGAACACCGGCAGAATGAGGAGCGGCGTGCCGACGTAAAGAATCAGGTCGCGCCAACTATTCAGGATCCAAAGGTTCGGCCGCGACCGCGCGGCGGGAACTGCCGGAACGGTTTGTGGCCGCGAAAAAGCGGTGACGTGTTGCATGTGGAGGAGCGCGCTAATTATTCCCTAGAAGCGGTGAAAATCAACGCTCCGCATGCGCTCAGCCGGCTGGGAAGACGCGCAAACGTGCTTGCCGCTGCGATGACAAGAAGAACCATGCCATTAGATAACAGCGAAAAACCGCAGGCGCGGGATTTTTTTTGTCGGGTCCGGGATGGCTTTCGTCACTTTGCGCACAAGTCTGCCGAGGTGCTCGGATCGGCCTGGGCCTTTATCGGCGCCATTTTTATCATTGCCGTATGGGGTTTAACCGGACCGGCCTTCCACTTTTCCGATACCTGGCAACTGATTATTAATACTGGCACCACTATCGTCACTTTTCTCATGGTCTTCCTCATTCAAAATACGCAGAACCGCGACGCTAAGGCGATGCACTTAAAGCTCGATGAATTAATCCGCGCCATTCAGGGCGCACGTAATCGGCTGGTTGACCTGGAAAAGTTGTCGGATGACGAGCTAAAGAAACTCGAGGAGCAATTCACCCGCGTGCGCAATAAGGCGGCAGAGCGCGAGCCCGGAATGGACCCCGACGAAGAGTCAGGAGTTCTGTAGGGCAGGCGCTCCCGCCTGTCGTTCTTAATCAGGCAACCGGGAGCGGTTGCCCTACAATGTCGTGGTCGATGTGAAAGCGACGCGAGAAGCCCTACCTGAGAGGAGCGACTCCAATTCGCCAGCAAACACATACAACTCAAGTTTTCTTTGCATCGCCGGTGCGCAGGAAAATTTTCCCGCTCGGGCAAAGCGCGAACACTTCGCAGTTTGCACAATCGGGTTTGCGCGCGAAACAGCGGCGACGTCCATGCCAGATGAGCCAGTGACTCCATAGTGTCCAATCGCGCTGCGGCACAATTTTCATTAAATCGCGCTCGATTCTCAAGGCATCCCTATTTTTCGTTAGTCTAAGGCGCTGCGACAAACGAATAACATGCGTATCGACCACGATCCCTTCGTTTTTCGAAAAAGCATTGCCGAGCACGACGTTCGCCGTTTTTCGCCCGACGCCGGGAAGGGCACACAATTCCTCCATCGAATCGGGAACTCTCCCCGCATGCTCTGAGACAATGGCCTGGCATGCGCCCAGGATGCTTTTGGTTTTGCTTCGAAAAAAACCGGTCGAGCGAATTTCACTTTCGAATGTTGCCGGCCTTGCCTTAGCGAATGCCCGCGCGTCACGATATTTCTTGAATAGCGCGGGGGTAACCATGTTCACCCGCTTATCGGTACATTGCGCGCTTAAAATGGTTGCGATCAAAAGCTGCAACGGATTTTTGAAATCGAGCTCGCAATGCGCGTCGGGATAAACTTTCCGGAAGCGCTCTGCCAAAGCGACCGCGCGTTCGCGCGCTGTCATCGGTTTACTATTCGAAGATCCCATCTGAAAAACTTTGCTGCCGGGTCGCGGCCAATCGGAACATAGGCATTCCTGCCTGTGCGCGCAGCGGTTTTCCACCGCTGCCTCAGCGCTGGCAACGTCACATCAGCGGAGTAAAACTCCGCTGGGAGCACAGACTGAAAAGTCTGTGTTCCGCCCTGGGGCCAAACAATCAAGCGTCATGTCATGGCCCTTCGACCGGTTCCGGTGGCACGGATTTGCCGCGAATGCGCGAGACCAGAATTGTGCCGCGGCGCCAAACGCGGCGCGCCCAGGCGAATTCGCTGGCCAGAATGGCGAAGCCGAGTGGAACAATGATAATCGCCGGGCCAGGCAAAACGATCATCACCAGTCCAATCAATATAACGCTGAAGCCCATGGCGCCGATGAGAAATCGGCGCAAGCGCGGCCGCGATTCGAGCCCGAAACGCGCGATCCATTTCTGAAGCCAACGATTCACAAAAAGCCTTCCTCAGTGACGGCGCCGCACATCGTCAACCTCTGCGCTATCTCACGATGAAGCTCGTTAGCTTTTGTTCGAGATGCGGCGGCACGTGCGCGGTAATCACTGCATATTCACCATCATATCGCAGCTCGAGGACGTGCCCGACTCGATGAAGTTCCGCGATCAAGTTCGATTCACTCAACGGCACCCGGAAATGGGATCGCAGGCGCCAGGCACTGAGAGCCGATTGCAAGGCATCGACAAACCGCTCAATACTTTGTCCGGTCTTCGCCGAAATCGCAACGCTTCCGGGAAATCGCCGGCAATAGATCGAGGCCAGGTCCGGATTTTCCAGGAGATCGATCTTATTGAAAACAATCAGCGTTTGTTTGCCGAAGGCATCGAGCTCTTTGATCACGCTATCGACCGCTGCCATTTGCTCGTCCACCCGCGGATGACTCAGATCAACCACGTGAATGAGCAGATCGGCTTCGCTCACTTCCTCGAGCGTCGCTTTGAAGGATTCGATGAGGGTATGCGGCAGATTCCGCAAAAATCCCACCGTATCGGTAAGTAGAACACGCTGTTTGTTGGGCAGAGTGAAACTGCGCGTAGTCGGATCGAGGGTGGCGAAAAGTTTATCAACTGCGAGAACATCGGCGCCGGTCATCAAGTTCAACAATGTGGACTTTCCGGCGTTAGTGTAACCGACCACAGCCGCAACCGGCCATTGATGCCGCTTGCGGCCTTGTCGCTGCACGCTCCGGACTTTGCGCACGCCTTCCAGTTCGCGTTCGAGTCGCGCGATTCGTTCCTGGACCCGGCGGCGATCCACTTCCAACTGTGTTTCACCCGGTCCTCGCGTCCCAATCCCTCCGGTCTGTCGCGAAAGGTGGTGCCACATTCTCGTTAGTCGCGGCAAAAGATACTGCAATTGCGCCAGCTCGATCTGCAGCCGGCCTTCGCGACTCCGTGCCCGCTGCGCGAAAATATCCAGAATGAGCTGGGTACGATCGATAACCTTCCGGGACAATAAATTCTCCAGATTACGCCCCTGTGCCGGAGAAAGCTCGTCGTTAAAAATCACCGAGGTCACCTGTTGATTCTGCACGGAGTCCCGAATCGCCTCCGCTTTTCCCTTGCCGATGTAGAATGGGGCGGTCGGCTTCGGCAGTTTCTGGGTCACAGTGTCGACCACTTCCGCGCCGGCCGAGCTGGCCAGCTCGCGCAATTCTGCCATGGAGTCGCGCAGATCCCATTTGGATACGCCATCGTGCTCGAGGCCAATCAGCAGCGCGCGCTCCGCTTGCTTCTTCGGTTTGATCTCGATCATTCCTGGGCGCGACGAAACATTTGCGTGATCGCGCGGACGGCTTCCCGATGTGAAAACGGTGTCAAATTCAGCTGTGGAAAACTAGTTTGGTGGCGAAACCAGGTCAACTGCCGCTTGGCATAGCGGCGCGTCGCTTGCCGAATCTTCGCGATACATTCTTCGCGCGAAATCTGACCCGCAATCAAAGCACGAATTTCTTTAAACCCCAGAGCGCTGGCTGCGGTGGGTCCGACTTCTGCCAGCGCGCGAACTTCTTCTTCCACACCATCGCGAAACATCGCGTTTACTCTCTCATTAATTCGCTGATAGAGATCGTCGCGGTCGCGCAGAAGGAGCACGCCGCGAAAACCCTCGTCATCCCGAGTGAAGTCAAGGGGTCCCGCTGCGTAAGCTTTACGGTAACGTCCTCGGGATCCCTTGACTCCACTCGGGATGACCGTACTGGCCGACGCAATCTCGATCGCGCGAATGACACGCCGCGGGTTTCTCAAATCGGTACGCGCCACGAGTTCCGGGCTGAGATTCTGGAGTCGCTGTGCCAGTTCTTTCTGTGGCAGCGCGCTCAATTCCTCGCGCAGCTTCGGATCCGGCGGTGGAATTCGATCGAACCCATGCGTAATCGACTTCAGATAAAGCCCGCTCCCGCCAACAACGATTGCGTTTTTCTTACGTGAATGAACATCGGCTAAGGCGTCGCGCGCCAGCTCGCCAAATTTTGCTGCCGACATTGTCTCGGCTAGCGAGATTTGGCCGATCAGATGATGACGCACCCGTCGTTTCGCTTCCCCGTTAGGTTTGGCGGTCAAAACATCCAAGTCGCGATAAATTTGAAACGCGTCGGCATTGACAATCTCGGCCCCGAATCGTTCGGCGAGCTCAATCGCCACCGCCGTTTTTCCGACGGCGGTGGGCCCAACGACGAAGAAAACGCTTTTCACTCGATAATTTGTAGGGCGTCTCTATGAGACGACATTCGCATTAGGGCGGCGGCTGGCACAGTGCCCTGCAATTTTCCGAACCATATACAATTATAGGGCAACTTCGAAAGCTTTGAGGAGCAGGCCCGCTCCGGTTGCTAAAGCGCGGCAGCTCTCTGCCGCTTTCCATCTGCGGTGCAACTGAGAATCGATAACCTGCGATCCAAGCCGCCAAAGAAAAGGGGAGCCGCGTTCCCGCGACTCCCGCTTTCAAATCCGAATCGACAATCAGTTCCGCGAATGTTCGCTCGATTTCGCGCCGCTCACGACCAGCTTGCGGCCAAGGAATTCCTTGTCATGCAACTCGGTCACCGCTCGCCTCGCTTCGTCCACGGTTTGCATTTGGACGAAAGCAAAACCCTTCGAGCGCTGATTATGCTTGTAGCTCACCACTTCGGCGTTTTGCACGTGGCCAACGCCGTTGAAGAGATCAAACAGATCGCTCTCCGTCGCATCGAATGACAAATTTCCGACGTAAAGCCGAGGCGAAGTGACTTCGACCGGTTCCGGTTTACGTGGGGTGCGCGTCTCCTGTCGCGATTGCGATCCGTTGCGTTGTGCTGTTTTGGCAGCGCCCTTGTCGGGCGCTGCGAAAAAATCCGCGATTCTTGACCAGAACCCTTTCTTCTGTGGTACCGCTTTGGCATCTGAATATCGACGCCCCTGGCCATCGCCGCTCCGGCGGCGGGAACGCCCGCGCCCGCGGCGCGAACTTCTCCCGGATGTATAAGATTTCATGTTTATCCTTAGTGAATTTCTGATGATTGATCAGGCGGAGCGCATCGGTAGATGCACGGCCAGCAGCGCGCGAACTTCGCGAGGTCCATTCAACTGGACGAGCAATCGCCGCCGGAAACTCCGCCTCATATTGCCGGCGCGGCCCTAATTGACATCGCGCTACAGTCAGCCAACGAAACAGGGGACATGCGAGCGTTCGCATCATAAATTCCAAAATCTGAGTCGTCGGATGCGGAAGATCAAAGCCTGCCGGCACCATTAACGAACCCATTATCGACGGGCTGACGGCGATTGCAAGCGCCGCTTACTTATTACGCGGTCCAAACAATTTGTCGCGCACTGAGTAGTAACGCGACTTGAAATACTGCTTTGGTCGTTCCTCGCGGATCGGGCGTGCCCAATGGTGCAAGAAGCTTCGGCGCGACATCCGCGGCGCGTAACCAAAGTGGGGCATCAACTCGCGACAATGCCATTCCACCCACCCAATTTCGTCCACCGACAATTCGTTTTGCCAACTGGCCGCCCGTTCCCCGCTCACCTCGGTGAACTCGCGCTCGGTCGCGGAATTTCCCGGCCAAAATTTTCCTGCTTTTGTCGGGGTCAACGCTACGCTGCTATCAAAGCTGATTTCGAGAAAGTCGCAAACGCGTTGCATCGGCGGGGTTGGATCCGCGACCAAATCCTCGTAACGGGTGACGATTCCAGAAATTTCGTTTCGTTCCGCGCGTAGCGCCAACTGCGCAGCCTGCAACCAGTGTGAAACGCAATAGTAAACCGAGAGCTCGCGGGTTTTTCGCGTTTTTTCCAAAGCAATTTGCGCCGCCAGAATCGCACGCGGATCGCGCATCGTGATCAAGAGTTTAGCCTGCGGAAACCGCTGGAGAATCTGTGGAACAAAACGGCGATTCGCCGGCGTTTTCTCCACCCAGCGCACAATCGAATCGAGCGGGATATCAAGCATCTCCGCATACGTTTGCATCATCAGGACGAGTAAATCTTTGGCGGCGTTTTTTGGATCAAACGCCGCGGTTTCAAATCGTTCGCGAAAGTCCGTGACCGGAAAATGGCCGTAATCCATTTTCTCCCACTCCGGTGGTCCACCGAAAAGGACGCGCGAAAGCGCCTCCTTGGTCAGATAATCAAACTGTGCCCGGCGTCCGTATTTGCCGTACTTATGAAGAGCAGTCGGAAAATAGGCGGTCTCTTCCGGCAAAACGAGCAGCTGCGGATGGCCATCAAGCAGTGCGATGAGCAGGGTCGTGCCGGTTTTGGCCTGACCAGCGGCAAAACAAGCGCGCTGCTCAAATGGCAAAATCATTGTTGCTGGGCGCGAAACCATTCAACGAACTTCGGCAAACCATCAGGCAGGGTTATCGTCGGATTATAACCGAGAAGGCGACGGGCTTTGGAAATGTCGGCACAGGTTAGTGGCACGTCACCCGGTTGTTCGGGCAATCGATTGATCTTCGCTTTTCTGCCGACGGCCGCCTCGATCGCTTCGATCAAATCTTTCAATTGCACCGTCTCGCTTTCGCCGAGATTAAAAATGTCCCATATCGCGCCGTCGTATTTTAGCGCTGCAATCACTCCCTGAATAATGTCGTCGATATAGGTGTAATCGCGCCGCGTCGTGCCATCGCCGAATTGGTCGATCGGTTCGTCCGCCAGGATTTTGCGGGTGAATTGATGAATTGCCAGATCGGGCCGTTGTCGCGGACCGTAAACGGTAAAAAAACGCAACGCGATTATGCGCATTCGATAGAGGTGCGAAAACGTGGAGCAAAGGAACTCGCCCGCGATTTTTGTCGCCGCATAGGGACTGATGGTTTGGGTGAGATGAAAATCTTCTGAAAACGGGACCGTTTTACAGATTCCATAGACGGACGAGCTCGACGCAAAAATGAAGCGCTCGATCCCGGCGGTCCGCGCCGCGTCGAGCAAATGTAGGGTACCGGTTACATTGGCATCGTAATAAAGTTGCGGCAGAGCGATGGATGGGCGAACACCAGCCCGCGCCGCCAGATGCGCGATGGCATCGAACTTTTCGCGGTGAAAAAGATCGCGCACGGCATTGTTTTCCCGCAAATCGATTTGAAAAATCGGCGCATGATCTTTGACCGCAGCTATGTTTGCGCGCTTGATTTGCGGATCATAAAAATCGTTGAAGTCATCAAGAATCGCGACGCCGTAGCCGAGTGCGAGTAACTTTTCGACAAGATGCGACCCGATGAATCCGGCGCCCCCGGTGACGAGAATCCGCATGGAGCGAGAATAGATTTGCGAATGCCGATTGCCAATTTCCGATTACTCTCGTGCTCTTGCTCGTAATCGTGCTCGTGCTCGAAAGATGAAGCGCGCCGCGTTCTACCTCGGACTTTTCGCTGCCGGATTGCTCGGAATGCTAGCCTGGCGGCTCGCGCCCGAATTGACCCGACCGACCCATCTCGATCCGGCATTTCAAATTCCTTCGCCGTTCGAACTGGCGTCACTTCCAGTTGCGACCCGTTTCGATTTCCCACTTGGCAGCGAGCACGGCGCGCTCGCCTATAATGCGCAACGTTTCACCGAAAATCATCATCTTGGTGACGATCTCAACGGCATCGGCGGAGAAAATTCCGACTTAGGCGATCCGATTTACGCCGTCGCTGATGGCCGCGTTTTGCTGGCGCGCGATGGTGGACCGGGCTGGGGCAACGTCGTCACTATCTTGCATGCAATTGAGGAGAATGGCGCGCGCCGCTATGTCCAATCGTATTACGGCCACTGCGACAAGATGCTGGTGGCGGTCGGGAACGATGTGCGGCGTGGCCAGCAAATCGCAACCGTTGGCACAGCTAACAGCCAATATTTTGCGCATCTCCATTTTGAAATGCGCGAATTCGTTACGCCATTTATTGGCCCCGGTTACCGCGAAAAGACAGACGGCTGGCTGAATCCGAGCGATTTCATCGCGAAACATCGCGGCGCGCCGGAGGATGATGTGGGGCGAAGCGGGCAAATGCCCTCACCTCAATCCTCTCCCTGAGGGACAGGAAGACACAGATCACGGGTCTCTTGGGAGATCGCCAACATCGAACATCCACCATCGAACCTGCAACTCAGAGGCTCGGATTAGCATTCAAAAGATAGATCCAATTAAAGGCGAAAAGCGCGATGATGAAGCCGCGGATAAATTTTCGCTCGCTCGGGGTGAGTTGCGCGATTCGCGCGCGCGGCGCCCGCATGACTATCACGGCCAGCGCATAGAGGTTGAAGATCGACAACCCACAATAGAAAAAGAATGCGAGCGGGTTCGATTCGAACGCGGCGAAAAAGCGCGCGTGAAAAAATGCCACGGCCGATCGCGTCGCACCGCAGGTCAGACAGGGGTGACCCGTCAGCGCATGAAACAAACAAATCGGCCACGGCAATTTCAGAGCCAACCAGATTGCCGCCAGGGCCAGCCCGCCTGAGGAAACACTTAGCCAAAGCAATTCGTGATTCGTCTCGCCTGGAGCAAGTGGGCGGCGCACGATCTGCATCGATTTCGTTAGTTAATGGTGCGGAAATCCAAATGCACCGAGTCCCAACATCATCATGAGAGCAAAGATGCCGCCGCAACACAGGATGAGCGGAAGGGCCACCGCGAGGACCGCGCGACCCGTGTCGGTCTCATGGGCGCGGGCGAAACCGATACAATAAAGAACGATCTTCCAGATACCGCCAATAAGTCCGCCACAGATAGGAATGACGAGGAGTGGATTGGCCGAGCCGCCCGCGAAGCAGACTACGCGAAAGGTTGTTTCAAAGGGTTGCTTTGCGCCTCCAACAATCATGAGACAGAGATGGAAAATGCCGGACCCGACGAAAGTGGCGATGGTGACGAACAAGGGAACGAGAATAATAAAGAATAACGGCCGGATCCCCCCGCCCATCATCTGCATCATCGGGTTTTCGTGGCTGCCAAGCATGTGGGCCGAGCCCAGTAAAAAGTTGTAAAGAAAATAGATCACGCCGCCTACGCTGCCGCCGATGATGGCATACAGGAGCGGCTCCCCGAAGCCGCCTTCGCGCTTCATTGCGGTGAATGCTTCGGCCGGTTTCGTCAAAACCATGACCAAGGTATCAAAAAAAGCGCGCAGCATTCCCCGTAGCTGCCGATCATCCCACGGAAGACCGGAGCGTGGCGCAGTTGTCGCCGTCGGTGTAATGGCGCCGGCGCCGGTGAATTGCGGTCGTGGGCTGGGCGTGCCACCGGATCCGCTTTCTTGCGCGAATTCGGAAATTTGCGCAAGCGGTTCCCAGGTTGCCATCCCTTCGCGCCAGCCAAGATCCGTGCCAACGAATTTTCCGCTGCGTAACCCTTCGCGGACCTCATCTTCCGAAAATGTTCCGAGACTCGTGCCGCTACGGTTGATATGAAAAGTAGCCATAGCGTCGGGTTTTACGTTGTAGCGGCGCTTGTATCAAGCGCCGAAGTGCGGCTTCGCCGGGCGTTAAGGGAGTTACAACGTTACATAGGGCGCCCGTTTTAACCTCGTAACATTTTATCTTCTAACTTTCTCTCTCCGCGTCATCCAGCGCCCGCCAACAATACCAGGCAAGCGCGGAGCGATACGGGGCAAACTTTCGCCCATGCTTGCCCATCTGTTTCGGCGTCGGCAGTTTTCGTTTGCCGAAGATTTTCGCAAATCCTTTGCGCACTCCGTAATCGTGAATTGGCCAGACATCGGGCCTTCCCAGGTCGAAGAGCAAAAGCATTTCTGCCGTCCAGCGCCCGATCCCGCGCACCAGAATCAAACGTTCGATGATTTCATCGTCGGTCATTTTGGCCATGGCACGGCCCGTTGGAACGGTTCCTTCGATTGTTTTGGCGGCGAGATCTTTTAAAGCGGCAACTTTGCTGCGCGACAAACCGGCGGCGCGAAATTTTTCATCCGGCGTTTCCAGCACAAGTTTTGGGTCGAGAAATTTTCGTTTCGGGAAAATGGCGCGCACCCGTTTCCAAATTGTCGCAGCCGCTTTCCCGCTCAGTTGCTGGTAGGCAATCGACTCGGCCAGCGCCTCGAACGGGCGCACCTTCAGGTTCGGCTCGATGTTGTAGCGTTGCGAGCGTGCAATCAGCGCCGCCAACCGTGTATTGCTGGCGGAAAGATGGCGGTGCGCTTCCTCATGATCCATAGGATCACATTAAATGACGAAGCTCGAATGACGAATGACGAATTAATGACGAATGGAAAGATGCCGACAAGATAACCATTCAATCCGATTTCATAAATCGAATCGCCAGATCGCGGCGCGAACTTGACGGCTTTAAGCCGTCAAGTTTCGAGGAGAGTCGAGTTATGATGAGGTGTGAGTGAGCAGGTTTCCGCAAGGTCTCCTGGTTACTGAGGTAAGCGATTCGCCTTTAGAATTTCGTCATTCCTTCGTGCTTCGTCATCCCCCCTCCGTCATTCCCCTTGCTGGGCCATGCCTTTTCGGTTTCGTCCTCAGCATGGCGAATTCTCAACTCACCTGGTACGGACATTCCGCATTCAAAATCGTCACGCCTGCCGGCAACGTTCTCCTGATCGATCCCTGGATCACCAATCCCAGCTTCGACAAGGGCGAAGAGGAACTGGCCGCCCTTAAACGCGTGGATTTGATTTTGTTGACGCACGGCCACGGCGATCATGTCGGCAACACGGTTGAAATCGGAAAGCGCACGGGCGCGAAGCTCGTTTCCACTTACGATCTGGCCGAGGCGATGAAACTTGCTCTCGGGTACCCGGCGGAACAGGCCGACAACGACACGACCGGCGCTTTCGGTGGGCAACTCAGTCTACTCGATGGTGATGCCACAGTTTGTTTTGTGCCGGCATGGCATGGATCTGGCGTGGTAAAGGACGAGATGTCGCCACCAATTTACGCAGGGAACCCGAGTGGACTTGTCGTCACCATTCGCAACGGTCCAACCATTTATCACACCGGCGACACAGCATTCTTTTCCGACATCGCGCGCGTCTCCGATTATAACCAGATCGATATCATGCTGGTATGCATCGGCGATCATTTCACCATGGGACCAATTCGTGCGGCCGACGCGGTGAAAGCGGTGAATCCGCGCGGCGTCGTGCCAATCCACTACGGCACCTTTCCAGTGCTGACCGGCACCCCCGAAGAATTCGAGCGCAAACTGAAAAAGCGCGAGATCAAAGCCCAACTGCGCGTGATGAAACCCGGCGAAACGATTTCGTTGTGGGACTGAGGCGATTGAACGCCGGTCCACATTCGAATTTCAAATGACACAGCAAGGGAAAGCCAGGACCATGTTTGATTTCAGAAATGGAAAACCGCTGATGGATCGTCTCATTCCGGAGGGTCTGTCGCACGCCGCGACTTCGTTTGTCGAATCGCTCAAAATTAATTCGATTACGGAAAAGGCGCGCGATCGGCGGGTCGTGATTAAACGGCGGAATGTTTACGGCGAGCGTGCTGCCGGTTTGATCAACTTTTACTTTCGCGCAGCCGGCATTCCAATTCGCTATTTGAGCGACGTGCGAGATTGGCGGCGGTGGGAAGCGCGATGTTTTCAGATGCTTAACCGCGACCGTTTTCGCGCGAAGGTCAGGGACAGTCGGACGGTGAGGCTGGACAAATTACCGGGCGACAACCTGTGGAATCACATGAATCGGGGAACGCTCACGTCACGAATGTTGAAGGCAGCCGGCAGTGAATATCGGCGGGCCCATGATTTCAAAAGCGACGCGTTCGGCAGCGGCTGGTCGCATGGCGATGCTTCGATGACCAATGTGATCTACGACGAGAAGACGGGACGCGCCCGGCTGATCGATTTTGAGATTAGACACGAAAAATCGCTGCCGACGACCGCGCGTCAGGCCGATGACCTGCTGGTTTTCCTTCTCGACATGGTGGGAAGAGTTCCGAACCGACAATGGCTGCCGTTCGCGATTTGTTTTCTGCGCGCCTACAACGATGCCGCCGTCATGCGTGAATTAAAAAAACGTCTAGTCATCCCGACCGGCCTGGCCTTGATCTGGTGGAATGTGCGGACCAATTTTACCGGAACCGCAAAAGTAAACCGGCGTTTTCAGGCGTTGCGTCGTGCCATCGGTAAACTAGAACTTCATCGCTCGCTTGCGATCGATTCCGCGCGCAAAAAACGGCGACCTTCGATTAATTGCCAGAGAACGAGACCGGGAATGCCGACGATTAAATCGCGGAAACGTGCCAGCAAAGATATGGCAAAGGCGGTTTCTCCCGGAATGCCGAGAAGATTGCCGAGGACGAGGTAACCGCTTTCCTGGACCCCGAGCTGGCCCGGAACGGGAAAAGCCGCTGATTTAACCGTCATGGCCATGCTTTGCAGAATGAGTGCGTTCAGGAAGGTTGGGTGCGCGCTGAGCGCATATAATGCGATAAAAATTTCGCCGGAGCTGCCGATGAGGGAAACTATTGTCCAAATGCAACATGCCAGAACACCACGCCGACGTGCATAAAAGTCGCGCACGGTTTGGTCGAGCGTTTCTCCGCTTTGCACGAGCGAGCTCCATTCCGGCGACTTAACGAGACGTGTAATGATGACACTGACGAAGCGAAACATTCCCAGGCGCTGCGCAATGTAGAACCCAGCTATCGCAACGATCGCGACAATGGCTCCGACCAAAGTTGGACCGACAAGACTGGTTCGACCGGTAGCCTCGACAAGCAGCACCAGTCCCAGCAGCGTGAACACGATTTGGGTAACGACGCCGAGGGTGACATCGACAATCACACTCGCGGCTGCTGCGGCCATGGGAGTTCCGGCAATGGTGGTGAGGCGCGCACGCACGATATCGCCGCCAACGGCGGCGGAAGGAATGAGATTGCTGATTGATTCGCCGATCCAGCGCATCCAAAACAAACTTTGCCAGCGCGGGCGAACCGCCTTCGGGAAAAGCACGTGCCAGGCGATGGCATCGAGAAGGATCGGCACAAAATGAAATGCCGCGATCGCGGCAATGGCCCAACCGGCGGTCGCGACGGCGGCGCCCACCGCCATCACCCCTTGTCGAACGAGGAGAATGGTAAAAAGCGCCGCGCCGGCGAAGCCGAGCAGGTAAATCGTGAGTTTGAGCTTACCGCGCGTTTTCATGTTGGATCGAAGAATGATCGTGACCACGACATGACTTGGCCGCAACTGACAATGCAAACGGGCTAGGGAACAACCGATAATAGATGTGCAGAAGCACGTCCCTCCACGTAGCGACTCGCGATATTGTAGGGCAACCGCTCCCCGCTGCCTAATTGAGGACGGCAGGCGGGAGCGCCTGCCCTACAAAATTCTCAGCGCGACGCTTCTGCCGTAACGGCGGTCGCTGGCAGCGGCTCTTCCACCGCAATAGCCACTGGCGCTACCACGCGGCGTCGCATCGGCTTTAACAAAAGCGTACAAATCATCAACCAAAGAACGCCAAGAAATATCGCTGCAATGACATCGCTGAGATAATGCGCGCCAAGAGCAATGCGACTGAATCCAACCAGCATCACCAGCATAGCAGCCGAAAGAATGGTTAATCTTTGCCGGCGCTTCGATTTCATCAGTGGCAGGAGAAACAAAAGCAGCTGACCGTAGAGCAAAGTCGCTCCGATGGTATGGCCGCTGGCAAAGCTATAGCCCGACCAATCGACAAACCAGCCATCAAGAAACGGACGATGCCGATGGACGGCGAGCTTTAGGACTTCGTTTAGAAGCATGCCGCCGGGGACGGCGACAATCATTGTGACAAGAGCCGGCCAGGCACGTTTCCAAACGAAGAATACCACGGCCAGAAACAGGACGACGCCGATCCATTGGGCTGAGCCGGGCTCACTGAAAACGCGCAGCAGATTCACAAACGCCTGGCTAAGATGGACATGGAACCAGCCGGCGATTTGGTGGTCCGCACCCGCCAACGGATTGACCATTGCCAGGGTCGCGCCGCTCTGCGGGGGAAGGGAGGCGTTAAACACAAAAAAACGGGATGAAAGTAATATATGCAATTCTGGTTTCGTCAACCTCCAGTAGCAAAAACTTTGCTAAAAATCCTGTGCGAGCAGAAACACAGACCTACGGCCTGTGCGCCCAGCGGGTTTGCGAACCCGCTGCACCGTCCACCCCAGCAACAGCGGAGTAAGACTCCGCTGGTTGATGCCTGTGTTTCTGCGCGATATTACGCCCTCGTGGCCCAAGTCCTGCGTTATCGGATAAGGCGTCTTACAAATTAGTTTCTTAACAATCGCCACTTGCTCAGATGCACTGAATCCGATACATCAAGCACGGCTCGCATATCCGATTTACTCATGCGTGCTTAAACAAATTTGCTATGCATAAAATCCACTTTCGACGAAATTTGCCAGCCTCAATTGCCTCGGGCATCTTTGCCGTCCTCGCCACCGCCGGCGCATTTGCGGGGACCGAACCGGAGATGCAACAAGCCGCGAAACCAGAGGACGAAAATTCTCACAATATCTTTTCCTTCGAGTCGATTTATACGCTGCGCAGCGATTTCAAAGAGGATCCACGACTGGGCGAGGGCGATTCATATTATAATGATTTCAGCTATGACCATCGCTTTCTCATTACCGGCAAATGGTATTTCCGCACCGGTTTGGAATACGAGCGTTACGATTTTGGCGGCACCAATAATGGGCTGCCCAATCATCTCCAGGCATTATACGGACATTTGGCGATTGAATATGTTGTCAAGGATCACGCCGGCGCTGGCCTCGAACTCGATCCGGGCGTTTATTTTCAAAACCGCATCACGGGCGATGCCTTCGATATTCCATGGAAACTTTTCGTCTCCTTCCCGCTCAAAAAAGACAAGATCTTCGGTGTCATCGGCGTGGGCGGTGCGCTCTATCAGGATCCGATCATCGCTCCTGGCGGCGGATTGATCTGGCTTTTCACGGACAAACTGCGGCTCGAGGGTGTGTTCCCTAAACCAGCGTTGGTTTACAACGCGACTGACGATTGGCAATTTCGCATCGCCGCGAATTTGGTTTACGAAAGCTTCCGCACCGACGATGTCTTTACGCCGTTGCACAAATTGCGCGAACACAACGCCGTGGTGCAATATAACGAAGACCGCATCGGCGTGCAGGCCAGTTACTCTGGAATCAAACCATTCAAAATCACCGCAGCCGCAGGTTGCACTTTCCTTCGCGAATTCGATTTCTTCCGCGTCGGTGTCGCCGAGAGAACCGACCCCGCGCCCTATTTCCAGCTCAGCGCCGAAGCGAAATTCTAGGGAGACAGCGGGCTCACACCGTGTGTCGCTCAGGTTTGCAGACCCGTGTTTCCCGGGGAAATCGCTCAGCCTAAATCTCGCTCCTTGCGGATGTGGAATAGGTTTATCGCGATCGCGACCTTTCGGGCCTGCAAAATTCTAGCGCGGTTATTTCCTCCGCAACCAAGACCACTACCACGCCAGGCGCGCCTGATTCTGGTTTTCAGCACGACGGGCCTTGGCGACGGATTGTTTGATTCGGCGGCGATTCGCAGCCTGAAGTTGGGTCATCCTGCCGCGAAGTTGATCGTGTGTGCGCACCGGATGAGGCAAGCGGTGGCTTTGCATAACCCGTGCGTGGACGAGGTCGTGCCATTCGGAAAATCCCCGTTTCGCCAATTTAGATTGCTCCGGCGTTTCCGACGTAATCGTCCGGACCTCGTCGTGGTGTTGCATGTCAACGAGGAGGTTTATCCGCTCGCTTACTGGATTAACCGGGATGCGGTAGTCACCTTCACGAATCTGAGTGAAAAATACGCCTTTCTTTCCGCTCACCCCGTTAAAATTCAAGATTCCCAACACGCAGTCGTTTTGCCTCTGCAAGTTGCGCAGTATGCTGGCGGCTCGGCGGTTGCTCCGCGAATGATCTATGAGGTGAAGGTCGACGAACTCGCGGCCATTCGCGCTAGATTCATCGACTGGATCGATCGTTCCTACGTGGTTCTTCAGACAGGGGGAGGAAAGACTTTGTTCTGGCGGGATTGGCCGGTGGAACACTACGTAACCTTGATTCGCTGGTTTTCGGATCGCTTTGCCCACAAAGTCATTCTCACGGGCGGAGTGGAGAACCTGGAAAGAGCCAACGCAATGGAACGAGCGTGCCCGGAGGTGATCAATCTTGCTGGTAAAACCACACTTGACGAAACCGCGGCGCTGCTTCGTCTCGCGAAGATGTTACTCACGACGGACACAGGGGTCATGCATCTCGGCTTCGCCGTCGATTGTCCTGTTGTTTGTCTATTCCACGATTTGTGCCCGGCCAAGGATTACTGTCCCCTGGATAAGTCGGCACGATACGTCGCCCTGCAACTAAAGCGCTCGCACCCGCAACAGCCACCGAGCGGTCACGACATGGAAGGGATCTCGTGTGACGAAGTTAAAGCGGCAATATCGGGCATCCTTGCTACACAGTGAGGAAACGGAACACAGACTTGAAGCCTGTGCGCTACATAGACCTCGGCCTGTGTTCCGCCTACGCAAAGGCTGTCTCTTACGGAAAAATTTCGTCCAGCTTTCGGGCTGCGGCCTGACTGCCATGAATTTTTAGTCGTCCGGTGAAGAAGGCCCATTTGCCGCCTAAGGTGCCATTGGAAAGGGCCACCCAATTTTTGTCACTCGTGATAAATGTGACGTCGGGCTTGTCGGTTTTCCCCTGCCCCATTTCGAATTTGCCATCATTCACTTCGATCCACCACTCGCCACCGTTCGGGCCGCTCAATTGCCATTGGTAGCGCAGGTGAACGCCTTTCGCCTTCTCCGCCCGAAAACTCTGCCGCATCCCATCGAACACCTCTTGTGGCGTCGAATTCGGCGGCTCGTTCGACGCGGCCATGATCGAGCCCAAGCCAATTGCAACAGCTATCAACGCGATTCTCAGCAAGGGCACCCCATTCATCTCTTCAATTATTTAACTCAGAATCGTTCCCGTCACTTCAATCGGTTGTTCTGGCTCGCGTTACTCTTCGATCTTTCGCAGCAGAAATGCGGCGCCGATGAAGGTCACGAGCGCGCCGGCAAAAAGCACGATGAGATCGACCAGGTAAAATCTTGCTCCAGCGTGATACATATTTACCAGCCGGAAAGCGCGGCAGAAATGGGTCAGGGGGAAAACTTCCGACAGGTATTGGATTGCCTGAGGTAGTTGCTCGAGCGGAGCGAATGCGCCGGACAAGACAAAGACCGGCAACAAAAAGAAGACAGAAAATTGAATCGCTTGCGTCTGGGTCTTGGAAAAGGCGGAGATAAGCAGGCCAAGTCCGAGGGAACAAAGTAAAAACAGCAGACAGATCAGCATGAGGGCGGGTGGTTGATAGAATTGCACGTGGAAATGAAAGCCGGCCACCAGCGTGATCACCACGATGAGGACAATTGAGACCCCGAGATACGGCAAAATTTTCCCGATCACAATTTCGCCGCGCTTCAAGGAAGTAACCATCAATTGGTAAAGCGTCCCGGACTCGCGTTCGCGCGCGATGGTACAGGCCATGAGGGTGACGGTGAGCAATTGTAAAATCAGACCGATGATTCCCGGAATAACGTAATCGATGAAGCGGGCTTTCGGGTTGTAGAGAATCTTGCTCTCCGCCGTCCACGCTTCCATGAGCGAGACGAATTGTTTGCGGATCTGCACTGGCAACTTTTTCCCGAGCTCGATCACTTCGTCCGGAAGATTTTCCACGATAAGATCGCGCTCTTTCACTTGGAAATCGGCCAGGCTCTTTTGTACCCCGCCTTCCGCCGCCGACGCCGTATTGATGTCGCTACCGTCGAGATAAAGTGGAAGCGGCTTCGGGTTTCCCGCGCTCAACGAATCGCTCCAACCCTGCGGAATGACGAGCGCGGCCTGGACCCTGTTGGCGAGGAGATCGGACTCGTTCGTTATCTCGGGCGGGGCTTGCCGCCAGCGAAAAGTTTTATTTTGCAAAACGATATCGATGAAACGCTGCGTCCGTGGGTTGTTGTCGCGATCGACCAGCACTGCCGGCACATCGCTGATCTCGCTGGTTTCAAAAGCATGACCGAAGAGCAAGGTGAAAAGCGGCGGCAAAATCAGGAGCAAAAGCAACACGCGCCGGTCGCGATAAATGTGAAGAAATTCCTTGTAAGCGACACTGGCGATGGCGTGGAGCGAAGCCGAATTCATGAGGTCGTTGTCGGGAAATGCATGCCAGGGCCGAAGCCGGCAAAGACATGGGCGGCGAACGTGTGCGAGATTGAAAGCAAAAAGGGGAAACGCCCAACGTCCAACGCCCAACGTCCAACGCCCAATGAGAAGAACCGCGAAGTCATTTGGAGTTTTTCTCTGCCGTCCGGACGCTGGCGAAGAAAATTCGGACCAGCTCCTCGCTTTCTGCGAGGATGGAGATCATATTTTTCTCCGCAAGCAATTTGGATTTTTTAACCAGGCGGAGCCCTCGCCTCGTCTCTTTCAACTCTTTCAGGCAAACTTTCAGTTTGTGAACGAAGTCTTTACGCGACTCGGCTGCTTCTACTTCACCGTGATTGCCATATGGAGAAGTCCCGCTACGGAGAATTTGCCCGGCGAGATGATTAGCCGCTCGCGTATTCGGAAGAGCATCAACCAGTCGAATAATCCGCGCGCTGAATTCAAGCAGTCGATCTTCCAGGTTGAAGCGCGGATTCGTCTTTCGTTGGGCGTTCGGCGTTGGGCGTTGAGCGTTGGGCGTTGAACCTGTTTGGCGCGCGGCTCCGTACGCCGGCGCGTCCTCCTTTACGCAGCCATCTCCAATCCAACGGATCATTCGCCGCTCGGCGTTCGACGTTCGGCGTGGGGTGTTCGGCGTTTTTCTTTTCATATCACGTCGATGGCTTCAACACGGCGTCATACCCTTGCGAGTAGGCGGTGAAAACATCCTCCATGTCCGGTTCGACCCAGCGTTCGCCTAACAATTTCAAATCCGGAAAGGGCCAGTTCGTCTGCCAGGTCGCGATCAGCCTTTCCGGGTCGGGCGCATAAATTCGAAGCGCGCCACTGCGCAGCGAAACGCCGAGAATCTCGGGGAGATTTCGCAACCGGACCAGCGCCGGCATCACCGGATCGACATCGATCTCAAGCAGTTTCGTGCGAAAGCTCGCTTTCAAATTTCGTGGCGGCGCTTTGGCCAACAGTCGGCCGCTCTCGATGAAGCCCACCTCGGTGCAACGCTCCGCTTCATCCATGTAATGGGTGGTAACGAAAATTGTTTTGCCAGCGTTACTCAAATCATAGAGCAAATTCCAAATATGCTGCCGATGCACCGGGTCGAGCCCGGACGTCGGTTCATCAAGGAAAAGCAAAGGTGGATCGTGCACCAGCGCGCAGCCAAGCGCGAGTAATTGCCGCATACCTCCCGACAGACTCCCGGCTGGGGTGTCACGTTTTTCTTCGAGATCGGCCAGGCGCAATAAATTTGCGATTCGGTCGTCCAATTGCGTAACCGGCACCCGACAAGCGCCGCCAAAAAAGCGAAAGTTTTCCTCAACCGTCAGATCGGGATACAAACTAAAACGTTGCGCAACGTAACCGAATTTCGCTCGCACCAACTGTCGCTCCTGCCACACGTCGTGGCCAGAGATCGTCGCTCTCCCACCCGTCGGATGCGTCAGCCCACACAACATCCGGATCGTTGTCGTCTTACCTGCACCATTGGCGCCGAGAAATCCGAAGATCGTTCCGGCTGCGATCGTGAGAGAAACGTCCCGCACGGCCTGAACGTCGCCGAAACGCTTGCTCAGCTTGTCGAGCACGATCACCGGTTCACTCATTTGCGAAACGTTATTGCGATGGCAGAGCAAGATTTGCAACCCGGCGACGTGCCGCTAGAAGTGTGCGCATGAGAAACGCCTGCCTGCTTTGTTTTGCCCTAATCGTTTCGGCCGGCATCAGCATCGCATCGGCTGATCCGGCCTCGGAATTGAGCAGCTTCTCTATTTTCGATAAAGCCGAACTGGGGCAATTGGCCAAAAGCGATGCGAAAACGGCGCACGGCCCGCCGATGAGCAATCCGCGGTTTCTCTCCGT
>QHPP01000123.1 GCA_003219125.1 Verrucomicrobiota bacterium | reverse complement strand
ATTCAGTCCCCTGAGCACGGACAAATCCTGTCCCTCGCAATCCACATTCAAATAATGAAAGTGCTGTCCCCGAAAAACCGACTGTTCGATGATGTGAGTCAGCGTCGTCACTCTTATCGGCGTGGCTTTCAATGGTTTTTCACCGCAGCCAGACAGCAGGTTTTTTTCACCGGAATCTGCTATCCGGTTGGTGAATCCCTTGGGATATTCCAGGTAAACCATGTCGCGAGGCACCTCGGCCACGGCAGCGCAGATGTTCTGGTCGAACGGGCGCAGCTTTTCAAAACGAGCGATTTTCACTGGGTCGCAATCAATATTGATGCCCCGCCAGCCCAGTTGGCTGAGCAACATTGTGTTTGATAATTTGAAGGGGTGAAAAGCGCCGACGTCGATAAATCGCCCCATGGAATTGTCGAAATTTTCGCCGAAATGAGTACGTACCACCAGGTCCTCGCCAAATTGAGAATAGCTGACACGCATGGCCCGTAATTCTTCCAGCGAGGAACTCATGGACTGCCGACCGCGTGGTAGGTTCTTTAATTTCTTCAGAATTCTTGCCAGCTTGTTATGCACGAACCTTTAGGTGGTCTGATTGAGGAACAGACCTCGTCGCTCCGATCTTATCAACCTGTCAACCAAGCATGAATTCTCTTCTCAGCCTTTGCGTGATGAATCTTGTCCTCCGAATGCTTCCAAGAATCATTCGTAGAGTGTATATTGGCCGGTCCCCTTCGGCGATACCGGTAGAACTGTCCGGATTGCCAGTCCGATAAATAACTGCATTAAAAGGGATCGTAGCGAGCTCGTGTCCTAGATAAGCCAATTGAGCTGCATAACGTTGGTGGGTGTCATTTAACAAAAGAGTGCTGATCCCTGATCCAGGAACAAGCGAATAATGATCGCTGGCCGCGAACTTCACACTTGCCTCATCAAAAGACACGCCTTCCATCGAAGTGAGAAATGGTCCATTCTTATCCGCAAGATCACTTCTAATAATCAAACAGGAACCGCATAATCGGTCCAGATACTCGGTGCGTTGAATAAGATAACGTGATTCGCTGCGCCAAAGCCATCCATACTTGATAAGATAGCCTGCTTTGTCGTTTGCATTGTCTAACCAGTCAACCAGCTTTGAACTAATAAAATCGTCTGCATCTAGTTTCATCACATACTTTGGATTCCATGTTAACTTCGCGTACTCCCAGGCCGCTGCAATTTTCGTCAATTTGTCCAACTCTAGAGAAACGTGATAATTTTCATGAGATGGGACGGGATGATGAAGCGACAGGAAATAAAATCTTGAATCAAACCCGACATCGAAATCAGGTGCTTCATGGCCAGCTACAACTACACGATAATTCTCGCTGGTTGAGTTTTGTATGGATTTAAGCGTCTGCCGAAGATGAGCGCAGGCTATTTCCCATTTGGACTTAATCCTCCGAGATGCGAATGGGATTAAGAAAACCACACTAGGCATGTCATTCATATTGAAACGGGGTTAGCTGGAATTTCAATTGTATAATATTTTTGGCAACGCTTAGCACCTTCATCTCCCAACCAAATTCCAAAGCCGTCGTTTGACTTTATTGTTAAGCACCCGGCGATCTTCGCTTAGCACTGCCAACCAAGCTCCTAAATCCCCGTGATGTCGACGATGATGCTCAAGACGGGCAATTGTAAACGGTTTGTGATAACCGTTTAATACATGCAGCAATGGCTTACAATAGCAGAAATGAGCTACGCGCGGCCGATGCACGACAGCGGGAAACCGCCAATCAGCATGCGCGCAGTCTTGCTGCAATTCGCGCTTCCCATGGTGGGCCCAGACGTGTTGCAGATCCGCTGATGCGACTCTGATCTCCTGGCGCTGAGCTTTGGCGTGAACGAGATAGTTCAGCATACCCATCTCCCCCCAAGCAAACAACCCGGGCGTGCGCTGATTCCAATCCTCCACATTGAGCCAGTCACGAAATGGGATCGCTTCTCTCCGACATGCAAAAGCACCTGAGCAAAAGTAGTTAAAGCCCTGCCAGCGGAAGTCAGGATCGAACTCTCTAAGAGCATCAAGATTGAAGTAAAAATGCCGGAGCCATTCAGGAACTTCTTCTGGCCCAATCGGTGTGTCGTCCCAGAAAATTTGGAAATCAACGTCTGTGCGCACCTGTGATGTAAAGTCACCCCACACAATGGCGTCCGAGTCCAGCCAGACATAAAATTCAAACGGCCCCTCCCACATCGCTGCAAGCTTCGCGCGATGATTCCCAGCAATTAGTTGCCGCATCTCGGCCGAGGGCAGGTCAGGAATGCGCAATACACTAACGTTATACTCTGCTACCAGATCTGACACGTCAAAGACCCCATCGGCGACGAGGCAGATTGGCACTTCTGGACAGTAGTATCGAATGCTCGCGAGAGTCGCCTGGACCATGAATCGGTCCCGCAGATGGCATCCAGTGACAAAGCCGAACGGGGCAACGACGTTCATACTTCAGATTCGCTCTTCGATTTCGACGACCATGCGTGCCCCATCGTGAGTTGGATCTCACGTAATTTCTCGAACACCGAGACACGCTCTGTCCAGAATTGCTCGTCACTTTTCCATAACGCCACTCCCGGCAAAGAAGTTGAAGCACATTGCAGCATCGGTCTGATTGCGTGGATCCGCGGACGCTTCGTGCCGCTGAAAGAGAGTAAGATGTCCTCACCATTCCGAACCTGTGAAAGATCTGAGATGCCAATCTTCGCGGCTAGCTCGAAGACGCGCTTTAGATGTTGGCTCGTGAACGCATACGCGCCGATCAGCACGTCCACCTTGGTTTCTCGTCCAGCCACGTGGTGAAACGGGCTGCCATTAGATGATGTCGTCCCTGGCCAATAAAGATGTCCAGTTATTCCGTGCGGACAGTCCTCGTCCGCGAGCAGCGATGAAAAGAAGTCTCTCCATTGTGCCGGAGTAAGGAAGATGTCGTCATCGATCGAGAGAACGTACTCCGCTCCAGTCTGCCGGGCGAGGACTAGCCGGCGACCAGGTTGCCACCGGCTGGTTTCATCGACGAGTAGCAACCGCGAGTCTGTAGATGTTACCCAGTCTCTAACTTTCACCTGGGGGTTGCTGTTCGAAACAATGACTTTCGTGACGAATCCGTTCCGCAGCGCGCCCTCGACAAGGAGAGAGATGTTTTGCGGCCGATTGTGCGTCAAAAGGACCGCGGCACAGGTTTTGCCGCCGATCGGCGCTGCTCTGGTAGCGAACCGCAGTGTGATCAGCAGCCAAGCATATCCTAAGAGCAATCGTACCGCCTCGGCCAATATCCAAATCTTGTGGCGCCAACTGCGCCGCAGCGGATACGTGCAAAGCAAGTAATGGAATTGGACTTTAAGAAAGTGAGGTTTCCGCGTAGTCATCGCGTTGAGAAGCATAAGTACTACTATTCAAGGGTTACCTTACTCACCGACTGACAGTAGGTCTTGGTACAAGTTGGCGTAACGGCGTGCCATCAGTGTATCTGTAAAAAGCTCAACCACACGGTCGCGAGCCGCCTTGCCCATCGCCTGACGTTCAGCAGGATGTTGCCACATCCATTGCAGTATGCGGGCCAGTCCTGATACGCTTCCAATCTCTGGCTCGAGGAGGCCTGTTTCACGATCCGCGACTACATCGGTTAAGCCTCCAGCCGCGTAGGCAATTACCGGTGTTTCACACGCCATCGCTTCCAGCGCTGTGTTCCCAAAAGTCTCTGCCCGGCTTGGCATGGCGAACACATCCAACGCTGAATAGAACAAGCATTGGAGTTGAGGACTATTCAAAGTTCCCAATTGCATGGTTTCAATCCGACTGGCCGGAGGCCACTTTCCCGCGCCGAAGGCCAGCAGAAGAATTTTTTGTGCCGGCAGAGTTCTCAAAGCCTCGAGCAATAAAGTGGCTCCTTTTCGTTCCTCGGAAAAATCCATGCACGCGAAGCCCACGACGAAGCGGTCATCAGGAATCCCAAGGGCCCGCCGGGCACAAAGCTTGTCAACGGACTTGTATTCCTGGACATCCAGTCCGTAGTGAATCGTGTGAATTGATATTGCGTGTTTGGCAAGTCCGGAACGGTGGATTTGTGAGGTGGTCCATTCACTGTTCCCGACCAAATGCAGATTTTTCCCGGAGTAGCAACGGTCCTTGATACGAAAGAACTTGTAGGTGTCGTCGCGGGGGAGCGGTTTTCTTTGCTGCGGACAGTTCCCGCATTGACGGGTGAAGTGGTCGCACTCGCCAGGATAATGACATCCGCCCGTGATGGGAATTAAATCGTGCAGTGACCAAACTACCGGCGCCCCCGGGGGCAGCGACCCAAGGAAACTGGGCAGATCCAGCCATCGTGCCACCCAGTGAAGATTTGTTACCTTGGGCAATCCACTGAATGTCTGAATGGGCGTTTTGCGAACCCAACGGGGGCTGGTCACAAATCCACCTTTGGCTTGACGGCGACCGCGCCAACTGTTGGCCAGCGCAACAGCGTTTCTCCAGAAAAAGGTACGATTCTGAAAAGCTGGAACCATCGTGGAATCTATCGCCTCACCTGCGCCAAAATGGAGCACGCTTTTCATCCCTGCCCGGCACAACGCCAGATGCAAACGTTGCGCCGCGATGCCTGCTCCGCCCGCCAGTTGAGACGTGAAATGCGCAACCACAGCATCATTATCAATCACGCGTTACTCCCGTCGAAACATCACGATATTAGGGCAATAGCCCCATGGCACAAAGCCCTTCCGCTTAGAATCCGGCGACAAGCCAAATTTGTTCCACGTGATCGCCCCCAGGTCATTGAACGCAATCATTCCCTCTTTTACCACGAGCGCTCCAGCGGCAAACGCCACCGGATCACGCGAAGCGCACAGAGCTGCTTCCTCAACTCATTTGGATCCTGAGGTCGTGTCATGGCTGTTTCCGCCTGTTCGTGGGGTCGAATGGTCTGAGAAACCATTCAACGCTTCGTAGTAACTTGCTTCAAACCTTTTTACAACACGTGGCCAAAGGAACTGCTCCGAAACTGCGCGACAATTCTCGCCGATGCGCTGACATTCTTTTGGATCTGAAAGCAGTTTTAGCAAGGCGGCTGCGAGAGCCTCTGGGCTTAGCATGGCTCTGTTGCGCGCCTCATCCGGGACTCCCAATAACAAAGCCGCCGCACCGTCGTTCAGCAATTCTTGAAGCACAGCCACTTTCCGGCCTACAGCCGGCTTGCCGTATCGCCCTGCTTCCATATACACAAGCCCAAAGGATTCCCCGTCAGAAGGAATGCAAAGACAAGTGCAAGCCGCAAGCGCATCGTGCTTCAACTCTTCGGAAGTAAAATCCAAATCTATCAGCCCTTCGATCTCTTGCTGCTTAGCTGTCGAGTCCGTTGGCCCCATACAAACTAAACTTATATCGGGCGTCCGGCGTCGAATAATTTTGAATGCATCCAGAAGCAACAGATAACCCTTTTGCCGGTCCTTTCGTCCGATGAACAGAATGAAAGGGCCGGCAACGCCAAACCTGGTCCGAAAGCGCTCGGCATCTCCATCGGCCCGGTCTTCAATGCCATTGCCGACCACGTCGATAGGGCATCGGACTGACTTTTGGCGAAGGTAATTTGCTTCGTATTTTGTATGTACTACCAAGCGATCCGCTTTGGCAAAAAGACGTAGATCCAAGGGTGAATCTCCCACATGATGCGGGTGGCAGGTCGGTTGAACCACAAAAGGAACTCGCCAGTGTTTGGCGGCGACGGCGGCAGCGAAACCGCTTAATGGCGAGGCTTCGCCGATATGATGAATAACATCCATTCCTGCGAAGGCATTACGCGCGGATTTTCTGGAGACAAACTGATATAAATTTACGGCTAACCCTTCGAGATGAGGCCGGACAACACATTTGCCAAGGAACCAGAGAACTGGCAGCCAGAATCTCGAAAATACAAGCGGTCTAACCGGCACACCTTTCACAGTGAGAGCAGAGTTAGGCTCGTTGAAAAACAGGTAATCTCTCCCGTGAGGCACGCGGGTTGCGGCGCGCGTGACAACAACTACGTCATGACCTCGCTTTTGAAGATGCTGCGAAAGTTGTTCCGCATGTGCCTGTTGTCCTCCAGTGTCAGGTCTGAAACATGAAATGCTGATGACGATTTTGAGTTTTCGCTGAGTCATTTTGTTAAAGCTTATCAGAGCGAGGTCCGCAGATCTGGAAGCTCTAAATCCTGATTTCGCAGTTCAACATTAAGCAGTGAATCGTAAAGTGCGACGTAGGCAGCAGCGTTTTTGGAATAAGAAAAATGCTCACGTACCCAAGTTTCGCAAGAGTTCTGCCAGTGGCGTCTTAGCGCCTCGTCTTTAAGGAGTTTGAGCAGAGCTTCGGACAGAGCTTGCGTGTTTTGCCGCTCGACCAACAGCCCATTGAGACCGCATTTAACAATATCCGGGATCCCTCCCACACTAAAGCCTGCGACGACGGCACCGCAGGCTATAGCTTCCAACGCACTCTGTCCGAAGGCTTCCTCTAATGACGGAATGACAAACACGTCCGCTGCCTGATAAAGCAATGCTTGCAGCTCATCGCTTTCAACTTGGCCAAAATGGGTATGCAGGTATCCGGAGCCGGCCTCAAAATGGCCCCCGCCCATTGTCAAAAGGCGAATAGGCCGTTGGTAGCGCACATTCACCAGGGCTTCCTGCAAATAGTGCGCGCCTTTGTGCGGTAAACCTAAGTCGTGAGCGCCGAAACACAGCACCGGCTCTTCTGCGCCAATGCCGAGGGCTTCGCGCGCCTCCCGCCGCTTCCGGGGCGAGTACACGCTCTGATCCAAACCGTAATGGATTACCTCGACTCTTCTACCTTTGGCTAGGGCACTGAGCTTGGCTTTTTCTCCGCCCCAAACGCTGTTGGCCACGAAAGCGACACGCTCCCGCGACGGTCTCGAATACGCCATCTCTTTCATGCGAAAGATCCGATGCGAATAGTCGCCTGCCCGATGTGAATCCATTATTGGACAACAACCACACGCCACCTCGAACCGGCGACACGGCCCCGGGTAGTCGCAGCCTCCGGTTATAGCGCTTAAGTCGTGCATTGTAATCACGACTGGCTTGGACGAGCCAAGGTGCGAAAGAAAAGCGGGGATATCCACGAAACGCTCAACCTTGTGAATATTGATGACGTCGGCTTCGGCAATATGCCGATCAACGTTCCGAAGAAGATCAGCACGTGGGTCATTCAATCCACAAATGATCTTCCGACAACCCTTTCGAGACTGTTCCTCTTGATAACTGATCCACGCGCGCCGGACAACACGGGCAGCACGATGTGCTGTGTTCGGATTTCCGACGTATTGAACAACTGAAGTGTCGTTGGAATGTTTGTGCCGTACAAACATTTTGGAATCCACTCCGTGCCGGCGCAAGGCTGTGTGCTGTCGATACGCCGCACGGGCTGCCCCGCCAAATCTGTCATGTGTAGCTAAGTGAAGGATTTTCATTTTAGGATCGGGGGACTAGGGATTAAGGAAGCTGGCAGCGAGCTATTGAAGGATGGCTACTTCAGCTAGCCCACAGCGCGCCGATCTTAAAGAAGCCGGAATGATTTCCGCAGTGGTTTACAGGCATAAGTCTGAGTTCGTCGATGCCAAGAAATGTCACGAACCGACACGTAACCCACAAATGCACTACCAATTGCATCATGGAGCGAATATTGGTAAACGCGTCATTGATTCCATTTATAATTGGTCCCCGCGCTCTATCTGTTGAGCCGAGCTGACTGCCACAAATATGGAAAGGCACCACAATCACAGTGGCGCGATTGATCTTTTACGAAAAAACAGCAACACCCCAAGAGCACCAGCATGATCGGTGAATCGAGTGTAGACTTCTCCGCATTCATTTTCATACAAAAGCTTATGGATAGTGCTGAGGTTATACTCGTTCATCTGCATAATTGGTAACGGCCTGTCAAAACTATTGCCTTCAACGAGGTTCATAATCCCGTTCACAACATAGCTGCGATAGCGCAAATACCAGGCGAAACCATGCTTGCTTTTAAGAGTAAACGCGCAGTCCGGCGGCGGAGTGCTGTAAGTAAAATGCAGCGTACCTATTCCACCTTCATTGAGGAGACTTAACAGCCGTCGCAAAAGATGATACCCACGGTCAACTGGAATATGTTGGAAGACAATAAACGAATTGATGAAATCAAAGCCTTGGCTACCAAGCGTCGAGAGATTGTCATCGGCGAGCAAAAACTCAATGGTTTCAGCGCCCGCTTCCTTAGCATTCTTTGCTGCCTCCCGAAGCATACTTGGCGATGCGTCAACCCCAACCACTTGCTTACATACTGCCGAGAGAGGAATGGTCAATCGTCCCACTCCGCACCCGAAGTCCAATGCTCTTTTTATAGTGAAGTTAGTGTCGAAGTGCTCTTTGATCGTTTGAAAGACAAGGTCTACATGCGCCTTGCCAGTCGAAAAAAAGTCCTTCTTTGCCTCTTCGGTCAACTGTTCATTCCTGTATTTCGCCTCTATCAGCACACCAAAATAAGGCTGATTTCTGCCGAACCATTCCCAGACGGCGTCAGTATTTGTGATGGAGGGTTTCACGCCAGACCTGGTGTCACCTCTCTGACACTTCTTCGATAAGGTTAATCATAATTATTGAGGGCACACTGATTGTGATTGCGAACCGTGTCCGAGACAGCGCCGGATAAGCCCCTTGGCCCGAAATACCATCAGGAACAACTGTCCTTCCAATGTCAGTCCATGAGTGCCGCAAAAATGAAGGAAACCGGCCCGCTCGGTCTTTGTAGCCGAAGATGAGTTGAACAACTTGCCATAGCGTTGACAGTATTCTTTGAATGCTCTGCGAAATGCAGACACATTTTCCCGGCTAAAATCGAATTCCCAGGAAGCAAAGGTCCAGCCGATCTGCTTCTTCAATACTTCCAGCAGGAGCTGGCCGTGTGCCTTTGCCAGAAGCTCAGCTGGCGTCAGATTCGGAAATGCTTCCTCAAGGGCGCCCATGTGCGTTTCGAACGGAATACGGAAAAGGAATGGCGAATGGGGAGAGCGGGCGACGCGATTTCCATCACACCCGCTATAGGTGAACGCCCGAATCATCGCACCGAAATCGAAGCAACAGATGCCGAGCTCTCTTGACAGCTCGTACGCCAGAATTTTGGCGCCTCCGCCAAGTGAGAGAAAAAGTGTGTCGAGTTTGTGCCTGATCACGAACTCTCGCAGATCCTCTTTCACCAAGTCTAGATTAGCATCAAGGTCACGGCCGTCGTTCCTAGCCTGATGGTAGAATACCTCCGCTTCCTCGGGCCAATAGTCCTTCGCTGCACCTTTGAACTCTGCTGTTTGCGACAGCAGTTCTAGTAGCCTTGCCTCGGCGCCCGCGAAGCCAACCTTTCGATTCTGGCAATAATTCTTAAATTCCGTTTCGGTCCACGGAAGGAAGAGAAGAGACGTTTCGGGCGTGGGGTTCGAGTGCGAGCCAGAAGGACGCCGCAAATTTAGACGCGGGACGAGATGCTGATTTGGCCAGTTCTTTTCGTGAAAATCCACGTAGTCTGCTTCTTCGTATGCTCTGCGCAATCGTTCCGCGTGCTTTGCGCTCAGACCGGCATTCGCATACCCCTGCGTTCCGGATATCGGTCCGTCCCCAAACTCGATTTCGTCAAGCCGTTTGTACTGTTCAGCCAGCAGATAGACGAGCTCCATGTCCCCCAAGCGTAAGAAGCAGAATGGCCGCGTGGTCGCCATAAGCCGCGACAGCAAGCTCGCTTCCTTCCGTCGAGCAGCCTCACCATCGGCCTTTCCGCCAAACATGCTGCCGCCTGGCGGAGGGCAGCTTTGCAAAAGCTCTTCGTGAAAAGCCATTATTTTACTTTAGCCGCGGGATAGCAGCATAGTCCGACGGCACGACTCCCACTAATTCAATGGCTGGCACGCTTTCAATCGAATGCGGCGAAAGACTCTTTTGCTGGTCGTTTGTTCCTCTGTCCCAGCATGGATTTCACCGCTTCAAAGACGGTCTGGTCATCGAGTTTTTTCATGCAAGCAATTTCGTTCGGACAACCGCTAAACCAATGGCCATGCGGCGTCTGATGATGACAGAACAAGCAGGGGACATCACTCACCAAGCCAAGCGCCGGCGAGTCAGGCGGCAATATAAAAGCAGGGTTGGTAGGTCCAAACAGACCAATCACAGGCGTGCCAACGGTTCCCGCCAGATGCACCGGGCCTGAATCAATGGTGATGATCAGATCACAAATGGCAATCAAGGCAACGCCTGCTCTCCCCCTAAACAGTCTGGCCACAGGATGCACGCCCCTCAGATGGTCATATTCAGAAGATCCATCACCTACGTTGCTTCCAAACTGTATGATTACAGCATCGTATTCAGAATGTATTTTGTTTATCAGCTTCTGCCATTTGGAGACTTCCCATTCTTTCACACGCCAACTTGGGCCTCCATTGATACCGATGATCAAACGGTTTCCAATCGCATCTTCTGTCAACCCGCAGGCGATTCGAGTTTTTTTGATCAGGCTCGGCGATGGATAGAGGCGCGGTTGGCGCGCAGTAGCCTTAAATTCACAAGAGGCAGCCAGGTTTTCTATGAGATGACAGGTCTCCCCACTCCCTGTCAGTTCGCCGGTCGTTTGCGGATTGTAAATCGTGTCCACCACACCAAAAAGTTTGAATTGGGCTGGCAGGGTAAACGGGTGGACCCATGATCTATTCGCATATACCAAATCCACCGACTGAGAAAGCATAACAACATCCCGCCAGACTGCGGCCGTGACAAAAACAAGAAGCTTTCCGGGGTGTCGGCGACGAACCTCATCGCACATCGGCAATGTGCAAACTACGTCCCCTATGCCGGCAAAACGGCAAACGATGACAGCTCTCTTTCGATGCCGCGCGCATTGGAAAACCAGCCAGATGGTGAAAGGTATCCATTCACGAGTCCACCGCCTAAAACGAAAAAAACGACGCCACCATGGCCTCAGTGCCGACTGCAGTGGACCAGGTTAGATTGATAGGACAGCTTGTCGAAAATTAAGCGTAGCTAATTTGCGGAACACGATTTCTTTAGCGCACGTTGCCGTCTAGTCGATAGCTAAACTCCGTGGCTGCTCAAGGGGCGGAGACATTTCTTAAATCAACCAAATCATTTAAGGCCCGCATTCTTCCGTCGGCAACAGCGCGAGCTATGGAGCGCTGCAATTTCGGCATCCTAAGACGCTTGTAAAAATCAACCAAACGATCAATGCGACATTGTTTGGCGGGAATCCCCTGCCGCAATGCAATCAACACTGTTTCCGAATACGAAATGCCTTTGATCAAGCGAAACAAGTAATCGTCAGTTAATCTTTGGCGTGGAATCAAATGCACGAGCCGGAGACTCGGGAATCTTCCTATGCCCAAGCCCATGTCGCAAGCGGTAAAAGCCATGTCGAAATCCTCACTCGAATTCATCCCCCTGCCGCTTCGACCCAAGCTGGAACGCAATGACCCCGGCGTAACGCATTCCGCATACTTCATCGCCACGACGCGCCGAATACACATCCCAGCGCCGGCCGGAGCAGCCGCGCGATCGTAATTGTTTGACCAGATTTCTTTTTCCAACCGGGGTGGCATCCAGAAGTCCCGCTTCCATTTTTCCTGGGGTTCTCCACCTTCAAATTCGTGGAGTTCCTGGCCTCCCCACGCTCCCAAGTACCGGTAATTTTCGCTGATCCGCGTGCACTCCAAAAGATAGTCATGCTCCAACACATTATCGTCATCCACAAAGACCAAGATCTCGCTTCGCGCCTCGCGGATAGCACGTAAGCGGGCAGACGTGAGGCCGACTTCGGTTTCAACAACAGAGCGGGCATGAGGGTGCCAGGATAAGTCGCAGGTTCCCGCCAGAGGAATGCGGGAGGCATTATCAATCAAAAGAAGCTCCCATTCGAAACAAGAGAGGTCCTGTTCCTTCAAGGCCTGCAAAACCCGTACAAGGTAATCCATCCGGGGATTGTGAGAACATATTATCACGGACAGCTGCATCAGATGATGATAGGACAGATTGGCTTTTCCTTAACTGCGACCAGGCGCATTGGCTTTCGATTTTATTCGACGTTTAAGTCTCGATCCGATGATTCGAAACCATAAAACAAGAAACGAGGAAATCTGCCAGATAACGCGCCGGCTACGACACAAGCGCAGGGCCTCAACTATCTGCTTCCAAGCAGAAGGGAATCCGGTTTCCACCAGTATTTCGCGCGCGTAGAAAACAGCGAGCTCAGCGTAGAACGAGCGCGCTTTTCCCGCAAGCACGCGACCCCGATCAGGACTATGGTAAGCCGTTGTCAGATCGATCACTTCGCGTACTTCCCGCACATCCGCGGCGTCGCGCCTCAGGCGCGATGTAGCCGAATCCGAATGTACTCGGTAACAAGCGAGAATTGAAGGCTCAAACCAGAACGAAAATTGAGAGGCGACTCGTTGCCACATTTCCCAATCAGCAGTGTAGCGCAAGCGCGGCAAAAACCCTCCAAGCTGCTCGTAGACGAACCGTCGAACAGCGATGGCCGGGCATTGAATGAGTTGCTGAACGGTGATTCTCGCATGCCAGTCGTCAAGTAAGCCGGCTGATTCCCGGTGTAGCTCGGATATACCCATCCAATGTCCTTTTGAATTTGTTGACGCGTATCGGCAAAAGATCGCGCCGGCGTCGCTGTCTTCAGCTCCTTTACGCAACTGAGTATAAAAACCCGGCAACACAATGTCGTCCTGGTGCAGAATATGGACCCAGTGACCTCGCGCTCGTTCGATGCATCGATTCCAAGTATTCGCCAAACCTCGGTTTTGAAGTTCAGCGTGAAATGACACACGGCCGCCACCGACGCGGCGTATAGTTTGCGCAGCCACATCGTCGGTTGAGCGATCGTCGATCACTTCTATCTGCATCTGCTCCGGGCCGGGATCCTGCTGGAGAACGCTGTGCAAAGTCTCCTCTAGATAATCTGGGCGCGGATTGTAAGTAGGTATCATTACGGACCAGAGAGGACGGCAGTTGTCGACCGGCAATACGCGGATTGCCGGAGGTTTGAGACTACTGGTGATGTGGCGCGATAGAGGCACCGTCATTTCGAAACCTATGCTAAGGCCTCATGGAAAGCGACGGGGAGGATAACGTCGTTTTCATACAGCCTTTATGGCATTGTGCCCAGCAAAGGCAAGAAATAGACGGCGGGATGCGGCCTTTTTGACGATATTTTGCAACCGAATAATAGTTGGGCTGGAGTGCTTCACCAAACGAGGAAAAAACATCCGGCCACGATTGACAGCCGTGCGCATGTTGCTTTGCTCCTTAGAAAGATGCAATCATGACCACACTGTGATCAGAGCATTGGTACCCAAACCGCTGCGGCCTAAGTTTCGTGCGGCTCACCACTACCTTCGCCACAAGTTTCTCCTTACCAAGTTATTCGGTCACCACGCCTCGCTGATCCCGCCGTTGGTATTGATGCACGATGGGCCAGTCGGTTTTGAAGAGTTTAAAAGAAACGGGGAAGAATTTTTCCGCTACTACACGGAGCTCTGCGATCTCAAACCACATGAGAGGATGCTTGATGTTGGCTCTGGCATTGGACGAAAGACATTTCTATTGACGGACTATCTAAATGACGAGGGCAGCTATGAAGGTCTGGATATTGTTAAAACGGGTATTGATTGGTGCAGGGAACGAATTACCCGCAAGTATTCCCGCTTCAAATTTCAGCTTATTGATGTCTACAACCAGCACTACAATCCAACCGGAAGGTACAAAGCTTCTGAATATAGATTTCCTTTCGCGGACGACTCATTTGATTTTGTCGTGCTCGGCTCAGTGTTCACTCACATGGTAACCGAAGACATGGAGCACTATCTTTGCGAAGTGGCGCGAGTCTTGAAGACGGGTGGCCGCTGTCTCGCCAGTTTTTTCTTGCTGAATCAAAGCTCGGTTGCGCTGATGCGCGCCCATAAGAGCACGGTTGATCTAAACATCAGCCTCGGTTCCTGCTGGGTGGCCGACGCAAGAGATCCCGAAGCAGTTACGGGCTATAAAGAAGATTTTGTCCGGGCGCTCTATGATAAATACAATCTGGAAATCAAGGAACGGGTTCATTACGGCGCGTGGTGTGGGAGAGAGACATTTCTGAGTTATCAGGACCTGATCGTTGCATCCAAACAACCAAAGCAAAACCAAAATTCGAGATGAAGCTAAGGCGTGTTCGAAGCGTTGTAGCGAAGTAACCTCATTTATAGGTAAATGACAAAGGCTGCGGCGACAGGCGCGAAGATGAGGATTGCGGTTTGGCACAACCTGCCCAGCGGCGGCGGCAAACGAACGCTCTACTATCATATACGTGGCTTGGTCAAAAGGGGGCACTCGGTCGAAGCGTGGTGCCCATCAACCAGTGACCGAAACTATCTGCCGTTAAGTGAGTTGATTACTGAACATATAGTGCCCATCGACATTCGTCAGCGAGGGAAAGCCGTGATACGTAGTTCATGGCTGGGAGTATTGCACGGCGATGAGCTGCGCGAAGCGAAGGCGCTCGATCAGCACTGTCGGACGTGTGCGGATGAGATTAACCGCGGGAACTTCGACATCCTGTTTGCTAATGCTTCAATCATTCAGGCCGTCTCCTCAATTGGCCGGTATGTCAAGAAGACGAAGGTGCTCTACCTGGGAGAGCCCAACCGCTGGCTCTACGAAGCAAGAGCAGATGGATTGCCATGGATTGCAATTCCTGCGGTCAGTCAACCCTGGATGCACCCCCGATACGTGCGCTGGTTTCTTCTCAATCTTATACGTACCCAACAACTGCGCGTCTTAGCCAGAGACGAGCGGCTCAATGCCAGGGCCTTTGATCTGATCCTCGTAAATTCTTATTTCAGCCGCGAGAGCCTTTTGCGGGCATACGGGCTGGATTCCACGGTCTGCTATCCGGGTGCGGATACGCAATTATTTGTAAATCATCAACACGCAAGAGAGAATTTTGTCGTCGGCATGGGCGAGCTGAGTCCACATAAGAATGTGGAGTTTATCATCAAGGCAGTCGCCCAAATTGCGGTTCCTCGACCACGGCTGGTGTGGATCGCTAACATGGGTTTCGAGTCGTATTATGAAGAAATGCGACGTTTGGCGGAATCGTACGGAGTAAGCTTTGAGGCTCGAACGGGTATTGGGGATGACGAGCTGGTAGAGACTCTCAATCGTGCTGCCGCAATGGTGTATGCCTCTCGTCTGGAGCCGCTGGGGCTCGCACCTTTGGAGGCGAACGCTTGCGGTTTACCTGTGGTTGCAGTCGCCGAAGGTGGGGTAAGAGAAACCATCATAGATGGCGTAACCGGCTTGCTCGTGCAGCATCAGCCCCAAGCCATGGCGCGCGCAATCGAACAGCTCAGGGACGATAAACGTTTGACGGCGCAACTTAGCAAAAACGGATCGGAGTTGGTCAAGGAAAAATGGTCTGTAGAGTCGGCGGTTGAGCGCCTCGAGAGGCAACTGTCTCAAGCGTTTGATGCCTGAGGCTTCTCCGAATTCTGAGTAGCTATTGCGGACGAACGGGCCGAGTGGGCGTGGAAGATTTCGTTAATTGTTCAGCCGCTTTCTTCGCTAGGCGCATGGCAATGGCGAAATCTTCGTCCAGTAAAGACTTGCGGCGGTAATAACGGTTGACCAACGCGCGCACCTTGGGGCGTAGCACGAACTGAAAGGTCTTTTCCGAAATGTGCCGCCGGGAAATCAAATGGGTAGGACCGTCACTAGTGTAGTAATTTGCGCCGAAACGCGCAGCAAGCTTCTCAAGCGCCGTGCGCGTAAAAAACCCGATATGCTGGCCGTGCTCCGGGGCGTAATACCACCAGTCGGCGATCGGCGGAGCTGGGACCGGCAACAACTCAGTGGAAAACAAGATAGAATCGCTTATCGACAACAGGTGAGCGACAGTTCTTGCGGGCTCCGCTATATGCTCGAACACTTCAAAAGCCGTTACGAGCTCATATCTGACCGACCCGCTAATGTCAGCTTCGTATCCGCCCGCAAAAAGATTCGGGCAGTGCTGATCATAATGGAAAAAGTCATAACCTTGGTCGCGCATCCATCGAGTGAAGACTCCGTATCCGCCGCCAAAGTCCAGAAAACGCCCGCCTGCGTCGAAGAACCAATTCACAACCGCTTTTGTCAAAACGGAGTTCAATGTTGGACGGGAGATACCGCCCAGATCGTACGAAGTCATCGGAGCTTTGTAGCTTTCCGCTAGCCAAAATGGCGGCTCCGTTTGGATAAATCCGCAGGCAGGACAGCGGTAGTATCGCACCTTGTGCCGGCCAAGTACATTGGCGGTCTCATAGTAGCTACTCATCGCCTTACAGCACCAACAGAGTTCAGTTGTTCCTCTATTCATCTGATTGGGAACTTGAGGGTTCGAAGAAAGACGCACAGATGCGTTGCCAACGATCGCGAAAACGGCGGAGCGGATGTTGGGACAAAGTGCATCATCGAGGCTTCGCTAAGTGCGCATTGATCCTGAATCTCGTCTCTGAATTCAGTTTTGGACTAACAGCACCTTTTTTACCCAGCGCGGTTTGGAAAACAAACGAGTGAAGATCGGCCGCTGATTGGTGAAGGAAAATAATTCCTCGGCTTCAATCGAAAATGGCGGAAGGCGCAAATCCAAATAACGAAAACCTCCGTCTTCGATATCAGCATTCACTGTCGCGCTGTCGGGATTTACACAATTGGTGATAATCGCGTATTTGTATCTTTTTAGCTCTCGAAGGAAGGCTTTCACAGCTCCGTCTGATAAGTGTTGCAGAACATCCTTGGCAATCAGCAAGTCCGCAGCCGGCAGTTTTCCTGGGTTTCCAGAATAGAGATGAAATTTAACAGTGTTGGACGAAAATCTTTTTTGGTTTTCGCCAATTACTGAACTTACTATGTCAAACCCATCGTAGGTGATCCCGCTCCAATCAATGAGTTTGGAAAACTGCCAATCGCCGCATCCCATATCAACGACCGTTGTAATACAGTGCTCCCGCAAAAATTTCTGCAATACGCTGACATAACCGCGTGTGTGCTCCGGCAGCGATCCCTCACCAGACCCGTACAGCCACTTATTTTTAAAATATATTTCTTCGAATTGCGTTTCCATTTCGTTCATTTTCTACCGATAACCATGACGTCTGACACCGGGGACTAAAGTTAAGGTGAGTCAGAGTGTCGGGAAATTACATATGCGCTGTCGAATTTCTCAGCTCGGGTAATCAAGTCTGGTAAGAACTTCTTTGCGGAGTTTGTGCCAGTCATTTTCTAGCAGGCTTTTTCGTCGTTTCCATAAACCGAGCCATTGGGAATTACGCTCTGTTGTCGCTTTTCACTTCGCAGTCTCCGCGACGACGGCGGATTTGTTACTCAAATCAACCAGCGTATCGCAGCCGGCTACGGCGCTGAAGCGGTGAGCAACGGTGACAATAGTCAGTTTGCCCGACAGATTCCGCAACGCTTCGATCAGCTTTGCTTCGGTAGCCGTATCGAGCGAGCTGGTCGCTTCGTCCAGGAGAAGCAGCGAAGGCTGGTGATAAAGAGCTCGGGCCAGGGCGAGACGCTGGCGTTCTCCCCCAGAGAGGCGGACACCGCGCTCTCCCACGGTTGTGTGAAATCCGTCCCGCAGTTCTATTTCGATAAAGTCGAGGATCTGAGCCATTGCACAGACTTCTCGCAGGCGCGCGGTATCGATCTCGTTGTCGGGCATCCCGAGCGCGATATTGCGAGAGATCGTGTCGTCGATCAGGAAAATGTCCTGCGGGACGTAGCCAATTGTTGCCTGCCACGACGGGATCAGTTCGGGAGTAAGCGGTTTGCCGTCAATAAGCACCCGTCCGCTGGTCGGCCGGTGCAATGCAAGCAGGAGGTCGATCAGAGTCGATTTGCCGGAACCAGTGGGACCAATGAAGCCGATCGACGTGTTCTTTTGAATTGTGACTGAGAAGCGATCCAAGACGGGCCGATCAGTACGCGGGTAAATGAAAGAAACCTCATCCAGTGTGACCGCGTCGCGCCACTCAATCGGGCGTGCTTTCCCAGCCGAAATTTCGACCTTGCCTGATTTTTCGTCCAGTTCTGCATCAACAAATTCCTCAAAAACCTCGTCCAAAGAATACCTCATAGTGGTGAACTGCGTCACCTGGCTATAAAGAAGCTGGATAGTTGGAAGCAGCCGATAGCCGGCTACCGCCATAACGCCAAGGTTCGGAAGGATGTCGGAGAAATCGCGTCCCTTGACCGCGAGCACGACGACCGCAAGGACGAGCCCACCGAATGCGAGTGGTTCTATAAGGTAACGAGTGCTATTGGCGATAATGGGAACCCGAGAAGACATTTGCGCGACGACGGCGGAGTGGCCGGCGAACCGGCTCAGAAAATGTGCCTCCGCCCGATGCACTTTGATCGGTTTGATGCCGCCAAGCATCTGCTGTGCGTCGCGGTACGATCCACTGAAAGCAGTTCGAAAACCCTCGTTAACTTCCTGCCGTTTCCGGGCAAGGAGACGAAAAATAATTAGATAAAACGCGCCGAGCCCCAGTGCAGCGGAGATGGCAATGACGGGCTGGACGAGAAAAAGGGTGGCCAACAGGAGTATCGCGGTTAGAGCACGTGCGATGCTGTCCAGCAATGGAAGGAGAACGCCGCCGGTGTAACCTCCCACGTCGCCCATCACTTTCCTAAGCAGGTCGCCGGAATTGCGTTGGAGAAAATAGCCGTACGGCTGCGCCGCCATTCTGCGTAAAAGCCGGACGCGCAGCCAGTGAGCGAAACTATTCGCGTAGCGGGTGCGCGCATACTCGGCCAGCAAGTTAATGGCGTTCGAAAGAAGGAGTCCAACGATGGCGATGACGCCGGCTGTTATGAGCAGTTCCCGATTACTCATAGGGGGCAGTAGCGCAAGGAAGCGGAGGCCGAATTGGGAGTGGCGGATGCGATCCGGGTCCGCAGCGATGGCTAGAAAGGGAAAGATCGAGGTGACGCCGATCACCTGGAAAATCCCCTGGGCCAATGACAGGAAGAAGACCAACGCGAGCTTCTTCCGCCCGTACGGACGGGCCAGGAAAAGAACGCGCTGGATTAGATTGAAAGCGTTATGGAGGAACGGAGGCAAGGAATGGTTGAACAGGGCTTAGAAGCTTAACTTACACATCGCGACAGTAATTGCACTCGGTGCGTGTCGGCTTCGATGACGATTTCGGGAGCGGGCATTCATCGATATGATCGTTCAAGCATCGCCTCATGGCTGCGACGGTGATACGCTATCGGCAAGATGGACCTCAGCATTTACGATAACAGCGATTTTGATCGTGGTGCGCCACGGTGGAAAGAAGCCGCTTGGACCTTGGTGCGTTTTCTCTTTTTTCAGAGCGCGTTTCCATGGCCGTCACCTTTGCGCTGCGCACTCCTGCGGGTGTTTGGCGCAAAGATCGGTCGCGGAGTCGTCATTCGCGCAAACGTAAACATCTCATTCCCATGGCGGCTGACAACTGACGACCACGTCTGGATTGGTGAAGACGTCGGCATCCTCACACTCGCCCCGGTGACGATTGAATCGAATGTTTGCATCAGTCAGCGTGCTTATCTTTGCACAGGCAGCCACGATTTTCGACGGGAAGATTTCAAACTGCAGGTGGCACCGATCACTGTTCGTGAAGGCAGTTGGATCGCCGCGGCGTGTTTCATCGCACCGGGCGTCGAGATCGGCGCTGGCGCAATTGTTTCAGCAGGCAGCGTCGTATTTACAAACGTCGCGCCGAAGGCGTTTGTGCGCGGAAATCCGGCCGCGGTGGTTTCTGAAATGAGGAAGAACGAAGTTGAAGGAGAAAAGCCCGCCACACCTAACGAGTCGCGAGTGGCAGAAAAGTTTCGCGAGATTTAAAGCTCACCCGGCGGCAGCCCCAGCGAGCGTCGAAATCTAAAATGGTGAAAATTGAAATGAGAGATTGCGCTTTCAGTTCTTTTCCGATCGTGGTGCAGATCATCAGCAGGTCCATCGATTCCCTGACTGATTCGATTAGCATT
>QHPP01000157.1 GCA_003219125.1 Verrucomicrobiota bacterium | reverse complement strand
GCCGGCCGTGTCCCGATCTACGAACCCGGTTTGGAAGAACTGATTCATCGCAATGTCGCCGCCCACCGACTGCGCTTCAGCGGTAGCATCAAGGAAGGCGTCGATAACTCACAGATCGTTTTTATCGCGGTACCAACGCCGCCTCAGAACGACGGCAGCGTCGATCTGAGTTTCATCGAAAAAGTAGCGCGCGAGATCGCCGGCGTCCTCACTGATTACCGGGTGATCGTCGATAAGAGCACGGTGCCCGTGAAAACTGGCGAAAAAGTGGCCGAATCGATTAAGCGCTACAACCGTCACGGCGCGAAGTTTGACGTTGTCAGTAACCCGGAATTCTTACGCGAAGGCTGTGCGGTCCACGATTTGATGCATCCTGATCGGATCGTCATCGGCGCGCAGAGCGAACATGCCGCCGACTTAATGAAAAAGGTCTACGAGCCTTTCATGGCGCCGATTCTTGTTACCGACATAAATAGCGCGGAGTTAATCAAGCACGCCGCCAATTCATTTCTGGCACTGAAAATTTCTTATATCAATGCGGTCTCCGCCATTTGCGAGGCCAGCGGCGCTGACATCGAAAAAGTGGCTGATGGAATCGGAATGGATCAACGGATTGGCCGGAATTTTCTTAACGCCGGGATAGGCTATGGAGGGTCGTGTTTCCCGAAGGACATTGCCGCATTTATCACGATAAGCGAAAAACTGGGTGTTCCTTTCTCGCTCTTAAAAGAAGTCCAGAACATTAATGCGGCGCAGAAAGAGCGGTTTCTAAAATCGATTCGCGACACCCTTTGGGTCCTGCGCGAAAAAAAGATCGCGGTTTGGGGACTGACCTTCAAACCGGATACGGATGATATTCGTTCCTCCATCGCGATCGAGTTGGTCGCGGACATGTTAGGCGAAGGCGCCCAGGTTTCGGTCTATGATCCCAAAGGCACGGAGCGGGCCCGCGAAATCTCGGAAATCAAGAGCGCGCGCTTTTGTGAAAACGCGCTTGATGCGGTTGATGGTGCGGAAGCGCTCGTGATCGCGACCGAATGGGAGGAATTTGCCAATGTCGATCTTGCGGTGGTGAAAGAAAAAATGACTACGCCGATTGTTTTCGACGGCCGCAATTTGTTTGATCCCTCAACGATGGCAAAATTGGGGTTCCGCTACCATTCGGTCGGACGCACGCCAGTTACGCCTGACTGATTCGCCCTCTGTCCGGCAGGTCGGAGATTCCCAATTCGGTAAGTTGCATGCGGCGCAGGCAATGGAATCATAGCCATCTATGCGCGATCCCCGCTTCGATAGACTCGCCGAGATCCTGACCGGTTATTCAACGGAGTTAAAACGCAACGAAAAGGTGCTGGTTGAGGCCTTTGATGCTCCGGACGAAATCACGATCGCGCTGATCCGGGCGGCGCGGAAGCGAGGAGCAATCCCTCTCGTGCAATTGCAGAGGGCGCCAGTTAGCCGCGAGCTTGCCCTTCAAGCCACCGAACCGCAGTTGCGTCTTCTGGTACGCCACGAACTGGCCCGAATGAAACAAATGGACGCTTACATCGCCGTGCGAGGCAGCCACAATATTACCGAGCAGGCCGACGTGCCGACCGAGCGGATGAAACTGATCGCAAAAAAGATGCGACCAATCCAGGACCACCGGGTTCAGAAAACAAAATGGGTGGTGTTGCGATGGCCGACCCCAGCCATGGCCCAGCTCGCCAGCATGAGCACCGAAGCCTTCGAAGATTTTTTCTTCGAAGTTTGCACGCTCGATTACCGCAAGCTTCAGCCAGGAATGAACGCGCTAAAAAAATTAATGGAGAAAACCGACCGGGTTGAGATCGCAGGGCCGGAAACGGATTTGCGATTCAGCATTAAAAAAATTCCAGCCGTCATCTGCGGTGGCGACCGGAACATTCCGGACGGCGAAGTTTTTACGGCTCCGGTGCGCGACTCGGTCAACGGCTTTGTCACCTTTAATGCGCCGACAATTTATCAGGGCACAAGTTTTGACCATATCCGGCTGGAGTTCGTGAACGGAAAGATTGTTAAGGCCACGAGCAACCAAACCAAGAAATTGAACGATGTTCTCGATGCCGACGCCGGCGCCCGTTACATCGGCGAGTTCTCGCTCGGCTTTAATCCGCACATTTTACATCCAATGCGCGATATTTTGTTCGACGAAAAGATTGCGGGGTCGTTTCATTTTACTCCCGGCCAGGCTTACGAGACGGCCGACAATGGGAACCGCAGCCAGGTGCATTGGGACATGGTCAACATTCAGCGCCGGGAATACGGTGGCGGCGAAATCTATTTCGATGGTAAACTCATTCGCAAGAATGGCGAATTCGTTATTCCACTCTTGCAATCGTTAAACCGGGCAAGGTTGCTCAAGCGAAAATAAGAAACGGCGCGGACTTGCGCCCGCGCGGTTCTCGGGATTCTTCCTTCGGAAACGTTAGGCGCGTTTCGCGACCGGATTCAGTTGTATCATCGCGATCTCGCCATTGCTCGCCATTTGCACGTTAGTTATCTCGAACATCGGTGCATTTTCAACGGACGAAGCGCCCGCACCCGGCAACTGCACGGCAACGGTCTTCGATGACGAATTGAGAATGATGCCGGCGATTTCGAAGGTGGGAGAAAATTCCACGCTCGTAATCTGGAAGGCAGCGGTGAGATGCACCGAAGCCTGCGTCTGATGCGAAGGCGTCAATTGCAACGGGGCTGACTCAACTCCCGATACCAGTTGCAGGCCAGAAACATTAAATGACGGCGTCGCGAGAGTGGCGGGCTTTTGTTGCTGCGATGGAGTCAAGCGCAGTTGGCCGAGGCTACCGGGGGCAGCTTGAATCTTGGCAATCTCGAAATTGACCTGCAGATTCATCGCTGCCTGCTGCTGCTGCTGCTGCTGCTGGGGCGATGAAGCCAGGCGCATCGTGACTACTTTCGAAATCGGCCGCAATTGCAGCGCGCCCATCTTGAAAGTGGGCGTTAATTGCATCGAAGCTATTTCGCAAGCGAGGGTGATCTGAACAGCCGTGCCACCAGCGGCTGCTTGCGGTGCGGGTGCGGGTTGCGTTGGAGCTCCCGAAGTTCGAATGACGGGAGCCGTTGGGGTCTGGAGTGTTTCAGGCATGGTTTCGATTGTTGTTGGTTGTGAAACAAAATGTTCTTCGTCACTGGCCGGGATTTCAGGGGCCTCCGGCAAAGCGCCAATACCAGCAATGGCACGGCCGACCCCAGCAATCTCAGCACCAGTCGTAATTTCCGGTTCTTCAGGGGCTGCGATCTCGGCCCGTTCCTCAGCGGTCACCACCGTTTGATAAGGAACAGGTTGGCCCTGCTCGATCGGCTCAGGCTCCGGCGACCATTCCTGAGTTGAAATTTGTTCCTCGACTTCGGAAGGCGCGACCGCCTCGGCCACCGTCGGCTCGCAGACTTCCGTCTGCAAGTTCGCCTGTGCTTCCAGAGGTTTGGACAACTCCCATTCGCTCGCTGGTTCGCTCGGGAAGGTTTCTTCGGCGACGGCGGCCACCAGCTCCGGCTCTGCTTGCTCAATCGCAGGCTCGGCAGAGGGCTCAATCACCGACTCAATGGCTGGCGCAACCGGCGACTCAACGGCTGGCCCAATATACGTGGGCGAAGAAAATACTGGCGGCTCTGGCGCGACTTCAGCCTCGCCATTGGCCGGCACCTGCTCAATTAACGGTCCGACGCATGATTCCTCGAAATCAACGTACGCTGGCTCGCTAATGCGGCCATTAACGGTTGGTGTTTCGGAGGGCGGAGCAGTTATTGTCTCCACCACACGTTTCGCCACGGGAATCACGGCACGCCGGAGCGAAGCCTCGGAAGCTTTTAGCTGAACCGAAACCTGAGGCGGTCCACCCACGAAACGTTTTTGTGTCTGCAAAGCCGGAGTTTCCTCAACCGTTTCGTCATCATGCAAGGGCGGGCCCGTGACCGTTGCCGGCCGATGACCGAGCTGCGTTGTTCCTATTCGCCGCCGAATCTCCATCACCACCACCGATACCAGCAGAGCGAAGCCACTCAGCCCCAAAATCCAAACCAGCAGCGGCCGCTGTCCAGTGAAGGAACTAATCCGTTCGCCGAACGTCGGCACAGGCGTGAAACCGTTGACTTTCGCCGGGGCGAGGACCGCGGCCGGCGTCGGACTCATCGCCGTGGCTACGATAGGCGCCGCAGATGCAGTCGGCTCAATCACGGGCTGCTGAGCAGGAGTTCCGGCAGCGAGCTCAGGCGCAGCCGCAGGCGCAGCGACCTCAGGCGCGGCCGCAGGCGCAGCAATGGATGCCGCCGGTGCAGGGGTTGGACTCGAAGCTTCAGGTGTTGAAGCGACGATAGGGGCGGTCAATACAGAGACGTCGGGTGTCGCCGCAATCGCGGGAACAGGAACCGGGGAAGCGGTCGCCAAAGCAATTACGGGCGCCGGTGTTGCGCTGGTTGATGGCGACTCGACCGATATCCCGGTCGCCGATGGCGCAGCTGGAAGATCTTCGGGGCGCGCCGGAGTTCCGGTTGCTTTCGCATTGGAGACGATGACTTCTGCCAGAGTTGGATTTACAATCGCTTCGCTGGCTTTCGATCCTGCCGGCGAAGGTGCCGGCGTTTGCGCCAGCGCCAATTGCGTTCCCTCGTCCGTCTTCACCTCCACGCCAGGGATGGGGCTGGGCTCGATCGCCGGGACGGACGATTCGGGTTGAGTGGTCGCGACCGCCGCGGCACCAGCCGTAGCAGTAGGCGTCGGCGAAGAAACGGTCATGGCACTCTTCAACCAACCAAGATCGTAAAACCCGCCCGCATACAATGCGTTCGAGGCTGACGGATAAATTTTTCGTGCCGATGTGATCCAGTCGTTCGCCTTGTCGGTGTTATCGTGTTTGAACTCCCAGGCCGCTTCCGCGTAATAGAGCGCCGGCGTATCGCCGCTAAACTGGAACTGTTCCATTAGTTTCTGCGCTCGGCTATCCTTCCCTTCCAGCAGGTAAGTGAGGAATACCTTGAAGTTGATCAGTTGCGCTGCCTGGTTCTTGTCTCCGCCCGGCGTCTGCTTCAACAACGCCTGAAATCGATCGCGGGCGTTGGCGTAATCCTTATTTCGGAATGGAACGTCGGCAAGATTGAATTGGGCTTCACGAAATTTCGGATCGACCTTGAGCGCCTCTTTAAAGAACCCTTCCGCGTCATCGTACTTTTGCTGTTCCAGCAATATCGCGCCCCGCAGATTAAGGATTTGCGGCTGGTTTGGTTCGGCCGTATCGGCTTGTTCCGCTAACCTCGCAGCGGAATCGAAATCACGTTGCTCATAGGCTTGTAGCGCCTGTTCGAATTGCGTTTTCGCCACTGCCTTCGTCTTGCTCGCTCGCTCTTCGGGCGAGAGCAGCTGCACCGCAGGCCGCTGCTGCCCCGGCTGCTTTTGCAGCCAGCCGATTTCATAAAGCGATTCAGCAAAGAGCTTGTTTAATTGGGGGGAGAAATTCTTTTCTGCTGCCGTCATCCATTTCTTGGCATCGGGAATATTCTGCCCTTGGAGCGAAATGGCCGCGTTCGCGTAATGGACAGCAGGCGTATCGGGCGACAACTCAAATTTCGCCAGAATCGAATCGACCATGGTGTCGTTCCCTTCTAGCAAATAGGTCAGCAAAATCTTGTACTGGATCAGCTGCGTTGCTTCTCCCTGCAGCTCAGCGGCATTGCTCGTGATCAATTCCTGGAAACGCTTCCGCGCTTCCGTCCAGTCCTTTTTCAAAAACGGAATCTCAGCCAGATTGAAACGGGCATTCCAAAATTTCGGATCAAGCTCCCTGGCTTCGGATAACGCGGCTTCGGCCTTGTCGTAAAGTCCCTGGCGCATGTAGACAACGCCGCGCAAATTTTGCGACGCCGCCAGATCGGGTTTACGCGCGTCAATCGCATCCAGTTCCTTCAGCGCCTGCACATAATTGGCAGCGTCAAACGCGCGATACGCTTTGTCGTACATCGCTTCGAGCTCTGAATTCGATGGCGCGACATCGTTGGCGGCAATGGTCCCAAAAACCAGCAATGGAATCGCAGCAAATTTTAGAATCTTCATGCTGGGTCAGAATAGAACTATCGCTGGGTGAACCTGACAAGTTATTTCTACGGTTAGGGAAACAAATTTTCGAGTCGAGAGCCCGCGCTGGTTATTATTTTGGAATGAAGAAGACCGTTCCAACGCAACGTTTCGAAGGCGCCAGAGGGCTAGCGGCACTCCAAAAGCTGGGGCTCATATCGCAGGCATTCCGAAATTTGCGAAGCTCTTGGAGTGAGGCAGTCTTCGGCCGCTTTTCCACCTGCACTGCCGCTAGCTTCAAATAGTCATCAGAGTCCCGCGACTTGAATTCATGCAGCCCACCAACCGCAACCCTTCCAGAGTGAGATTCTCGTGCACCCTCTCCACCTCCGGCAGTTTGCGCGCGATCAATTTCGCGTAGCCGCCTGTCGCCACTATTCGCACCCGACCCTTCCACGATTTCTCCGCCATGATCCGTTGCAAAATTTCGTGGACAAGTCCGCGATAACCAAAAATCGCGCCGGCCAGCATTGCCTGATTAGTCGATTTGCCGATCGCACTTCGTGGTTCCCGCAGAGAAATCCGTGGCAATAACGCCGTCCGATCGTAGAGAAAATTCGTCATCGCTTCCAGTCCCGGCGCAATAACACCGCCGATGTAGGCGTTGTCCGCCGCCACGATATCGAATGTCACCGCGGTCCCGAAATCGATCACGATTGCGGGTGTTCCGTAATGCGTCGCCACCGCCACGGCATTAGCCAAACGATCGGCGCCGATCGTTTTCGG
>QHPP01000227.1 GCA_003219125.1 Verrucomicrobiota bacterium | reverse complement strand
GCGCCACCAAGGGCTTGGGGCATACCGAAACGCTCGATACTGTTATCCAGCGGAATGGCGAACTTCTCCGCCAGGACCACAACCACGAGAAGATAAAGGATCAACATCACAGCGTGATAAAGGGTCGAATGCATCGGCCCGGGGTGATGTTCTGAACCATGACCCGCCGCCTCCTTTAGTTCCATGAAAAATCCACTGTGACGCGTTGTCTGAATGAGAAGAAAAATCGCGTAAAGACCAATCGAGCTTACGGCAAGAAAGATTTCCTGCACCGTCGAGAATCTCGGGCCGGACATGGAAGTAGTGAAGTTCGGTAGGACTAGGCCGAGCACACTCAGCGCCAAAATGGTATTGAGGTAGGAACTGGCTCCCTGCAAATTGTAATCTTGTTCGTGATGACGCAGACCGCCCAGCAGTAGCGACAACCCGATCAGACCGTTGAGAGCAATCATGATCACTGCGAACATCATGTCGCGAGCAAGAGTTGGATTATTTTCCCCGTGAAGCATCGCCGCCGAAATCATCATAACTTCAATGGTAATGGCGGAGAGGGTCAGGATCAGCGTTCCATACGGCTCGCCGCACTTGATTGCGAGACAATCAGCATGTCGCACGACTGAAATCGCCGACCAGAGCACAGCAACAAAAAGCCATACGAAAACCAGTCCCATCGCACCCGGATGCTCAAGGTTTTCAATTAGTCGGGCTCCGAACCAAAGAAAGATCGCTGCCGTAACTATTCCGAGGATCAGGGAAAGCTCCGAGCGCATCAGCGAACCAAAACCGTTCCGCTTTCGCGTCCCAGTTTTCGATTTCCTGGCCTTTGACATGGCACGAGCATAAGAAGCGCGATAATATTATGCAATCCAACGCCATCTTTCCGGGCAATTTGACCTCAGATTACTGAATTCCTGACCTCCGACTTCTGATCTCTCATTTGGCTCCTCCACTTCTCACTATTCACTTTTCACGTCTGACTCACTCCCTGCTCCCTGCTCCTTGCCTCCATCCTTTAGTCCGCGATTTTTCCTTTCTAATTCTTAATTTCTAATTTTTAATTTCCGCCCATGCCTGGCGTTTGTGTCATTGTTGCCTACCGCCCGAAACCAGGTAAGGCAGACGAACTGCCCGATTTGGTGCTAAGTCGCGTCCCAACTCTACGCCAGGAAGGACTTGTATCTGATCGAGCTCCGACCATCATACGCGCACGTGACGGCACGATTATCGAAGTCTCGGAATGGAAATCACGGGAGGCCATCGATGCCGCGCACAAGAATCCCAAGGTTCTTGTCATGTGGGAAAAATTCTTTGCCGTGTGCGACTGTGTTCCGCTGAATAGGTTGGCGGAGGCAGAAGAAATGTTTGCCGGCTTCGAGCCGGTCAATTTCTAGATCCTAATCAGCGGCGTCTGACACAACAGCGCTACAGACTATTAGTTTGGAAGCGAGAATGACACGATCTCGTTAGCGGCGCGATGATTCGACCAGAAGTGTTCGCCATCGAAAGTAAGCGATCGACACGCAAACGGAATCGTCGCCAGGTCTGTGACCGCGGGCATTTGCTCACTCAAATCAAGTTGCGCAATCGTCCAGCTCTCGCCGTTCTGTTCGGTTCCGCGCAAGACGTAGATCGTTCCATCGATAAATGTGTGGCCGGAAATCTCCGCACCGACATCAATCGCGCGCAAAATGTTGCCCTTGGCGTCCAGTCTTAGGAGTCGATGCTTATACCATTGACTCAAGTAAAGATTTTCTCCGTCATAACTGAGGTATGAGCCGGTAAACTCCGGGCAAGCGATTCGTTCCGAGCCCGAGAAGCCCGTGCGGGGAGCGAACGAGCAAATGTAGCGATCATCGTTCATTCCTTCGCCAATAGTGAAACGGCTCGACCCATTGGTTGACACCGCCGCCCACGGAATGCCGGGCGCCTCCGTTTCTTGAACCACTTTCCAGTCAGCCGGATCGATTGCATAAATCCGCCGCAGATCGCGCGATCCCATCCAAAGCACGCCACGCTTGCCATCCCACGCCAACGCCTGCGGCGTCGCTGCCGGAGAAGGAAACCGTCGCTGCTCGTGGATTATTGGAAGCTTCATTCGTGCGATCAACATCATTTCGGAGCGACGGATACGCAACCAAAAGCGAGGTGGCAGATTTTTCTAACTTCGTAGTTTCAGCTTGGTTTTGATCAACTCAACGAGCTCGCGAGGACTGCGCCCGAGCTCAAGCGACAGCGCATGTTCCGATGGTTGCGGTTCTTCCAGATCCTCAAACTGACTGCTAAGAAGTGCTGGATTCATAAAATGTCCGCGCCGGCGACGCAGTTGATCGACAATCCGCTTCCGACTGCCGCGCAGAAAAACGAACTTTACTCCTTCGCTCACGCGCAGGCGATCGCGATAGGCCTTCTTTAGCGCAGAACAGGCAAGAACAGCGTTCTTTCCCGCAAGCAGGCATTCTTCAATGAACTCGCTCAGCTTATCCAGCCACGGTTCACGATCTTCGTCCGTCAGCGGAACGCGTGCTTCCATCTTCGCGATATTGGCCGTGGAGTGAAAATCGTCGGCGTCGTAGAATTCCCACCCCAGTTCTTGCGCTAACAACTGGCCGATCGTGGTTTTGCCAGCCCCAGTCACACCGCAAATAATTATCACCACAGGGTTATTGTTCTGCGCAAACGTGCTGTCGATCAACTTGTCGACTTTGATCAGTACCCCCGCCGCACACTAAAACTCAATAAAGGAGGATCCTCGGACCCCTCCGCGCGCTTGCCAAAAACAGCGCCGGACGCAACACTCTGCGACCATGCACAACCCAGAGGATCGCAGCTTCATCGGTCATCCGCGGGGACTGGGTTACATCGCCTTCACTGAGGCCTGGGAGCGCTTTTCCTACTATGGGATGCAAGCGCTGCTGGTACTCTACATGGTCAACCGGCTACTACATCCCGGGCACATCGAGCACATCGCCGGGTTCGGCCCATTTCGCCACCTGATCGAGTCCTTTCGTGGCCCGCTCACAGTCCAGGCGCTCGCTTCAACCATCTTCGGCCTTTACACCGGCCTCGTTTATCTCACACCAATCGCAGGCGGCTTCATTGCTGATCGCATTCTTGGTCGCACCCGCACGATCACAATCGGTGCGCTCCTTATGTCGGCTGGACATTTTCTCATGGCCTTCGACGTCAGCTTTCTTGTCGCATTAACTTGTCTGCTCACGGGCGTCGGTTGTTTCAAGGGCAACCTTGCCAGCCAAGTAGGCGCCTTGTACCCAACCGGCGACAACCGGCGCGCCGATGCTTTCCAGATTTACTATCTGTTCATCAACGGCGGAGTCATCGCCGCGCCGCTCATCGCCGGTACGCTCGGCGAAAAGGTGGGCTGGCATTACGGCTTCGGCGCCGCCGGTGTTGGGATGCTGATTGGCTTGGCGATTTATCTCGCCGGCCGGAAATATCTCCCACCCGACTCGCCGGTCGTCGAGAAAAATGCGGGCGCACCAAAACCTCGCATGACCAAGCGCGAACGGACTGCCATTCTTTTGTTGCTCTTGCTTTTGCCGGTATTGACCATCGCCGTCATCGGCAATCAGCAAATCTTCAACGCCTATCTGGTGTGGGCGCAAGACCGCGCCAACCTCGTCTTTTTCGGTTACCAACTACCGACGACTTGGCTGATTACCCTCGACTCAATCTTGTCGGTAAGTTGTCTCGCCGGAGCGGTTGTTTTTTGGCGGCTGTGGTCCAAGAAATATCCGGAACCGGCCGAGATTACCAAGATCAGCATTGGCAGTATTATCGCGGTAACCGGTTTTCTTGCGCTCGCCTCCGGGGCAGCCATCGCTGCTGGCACAGGGGCGAAAGTTCCAATCGGTTGGCTGATTACATTTCATCTTCTGAACAGCATCGGGTTCGCCAATGTTTTTCCAGTTTCGCTTGCACTCTATGCGCGCGTCGCACCCGCTACATTGTCCGCTACCATCATTGGTATCTATTATCTGGCTTTCTTTGCCGCGAATAATCTCGTGGGTTGGATCGGCGGCTTTTTAGAAAAAATGCCAGCGACAAACTTCTGGCTATTGCACTCAGCACTGTGCGGAACCGCCGGCATCATCTTCTTCCTCGCCGGGCGGTTCTTCGGTCATCTCCTGGCGCCAGGTGATAATGAGAGCGGGCAGAGTTAGTGCGAATCGCGAATTACGCGGATTTCACAGATTCGGTCGAAACACAGAAATTTAGACATGCATTCGATGTTCGACGTTGAGCCCCTTGCCTATTGTGGCAAAACGTCTTGCACTCGTTAGACGCCAAACGTGATTAACATTGCGATCATTCTCACATTGTTGGTCGCCCCGTACTTCATTGCGTGGGTGTTCCATCTCAACGCGATCACGGGCGGACGGATTGGAATCTGTGCCGTGTTCCTCTTTGCCGCCATTGGGCACTTCTTTAAAACAGAGCAAATGATGGAGATGCTGCCTTCATTTGTCCCCGCGCGCCGAGCTCTGATTTATATTTCCGGTGTAGTTGAAGTTCTGTTCGCAATCGCAGTTCTGGCGATGCCCAATCCGTTCTATGTTGGTCTGTGCATCATCGGCTATCTAATCGTCATTTTTCCTTCCAACATCTACGCTGCCCGTGATCGGATCCCTTTCGGCGGGCACTCGATGGGGCCACGTTATTTGTTTGCAAGATTGCCGCTACAACTCTTGCTAATTTGGTGGACTTACTGGTTCGCGGTTAAAGGGCAGTGAATCTTCCAGCGCTGTGGAGGGGCGACCTCTGCGAGCCCTTGGTGTAGCACAGCCATCTTGGCTGTGGGGCCAATGGGCATTTTGCCCGTTGCGTATTCTGGCGACCAGGCAAGACGCGCGCGTAAATTGGTTTTACCCCTTCCCGGTAAAGGGCAGGAACTCTTCGCGGACGATCTTTCCGTTCTTCACCGTGTAAACGCCCACTTCCGATAATTGGATTCGCTTTTTCGAATTCTTGTCGGTCACGTCGGCGTCGTACTGTACGACGAACCGGTCATGCGCGACGAACGGTCCTTTTGCTTTGAAGCTATGAACCTCCATGGCATTGACCCACCAATCCGTTTTACCCCGCACCTCATCAATGCCGCGTTTCTCCGCTGATTCCCCCTCGCTTGCGTGCGCTTCGACACTCACGATGTCTTTGTCATAAAGTGTATCGAGCGCTTGGTGCCATGCTTGTTTGCGAACTAACTCCACCACTTTCTCTGCAACTTCTTGGGTATTCATTTTCCTCCTTACTCAGGCCGATAATTAATTCGTGCAAAACTTTTCCAGTTTATCGAGAGCACTGTTCCAGCCACGGCTGTGACCATCGCGTGACTCTTCGTTCGGCAGTTTTTCATGGATCAAACGGAGCTGCGTCCCATCGTCGATGTCGTCGAGTTCTACCGTTACGACGCTGTCGTGGTGTTCCCAGCTCTCGTCATCTTCCCATTGCCATGAAAAGACAATCTTCCTGTTGAGTTCCAGTTCGCGGTATTCACCGTGAACCGTCATCTCCTCACCCTCTGAATTGGTCAGTTCCCAGCGAAACCTCCCGCCGACGCGCGCCTCGGCGACAAAACTGCGCGTCTGAACATTCTCCGGTCCGAACCATTCTTTTAATTGTGCCGGATCGGTCCACGCTGCGTAAACGCGATCGCGTGGAGCTTTGATAACACGCGTGATT
>QHPP01000122.1 GCA_003219125.1 Verrucomicrobiota bacterium | reverse complement strand
CCAGGCAAAGCCTGGCGCGACCGCGGCCAAGCCTCACGCGACAGCCGCGAGGGAGCGTGGAGCGCGGAACGAACCGGGGACGATGAATGAGCCGGCTGCGACAAAGGGCCGCAAGGGCCAGCCGAAATCTGAGACCAGCGCCCAGACGGGAACGAATGTTTCCGGTCAACCGGCCGGCAGTGCAACGCCCAGCGCGGAGCAGCCGAAAAAAGGAATGAAGGGACGTGCTGCGACGAAGGCATCTGCTACTCCGGCCGCGACGGCGGCGGCTGCGGCGAGGGCTACCCCGGGGGCGGCTGCGAGTGCAGCTCCGTCAGTGTCAGCAACCGGCCAACAGAGGGGACAAGCTAATGCGGCGGCGGCGAAGAAGCCCGCTCCGCAGCAGGTCCAGCAGATCAAGGCGCAGCACGCGAATTTTCGTGCGCAGCCAAAACCGCAACAGGTTCCGGCAGTTACCTACAACCAGAACTATCGGATCCAAGGAAGTGATCAGTGGCAGGGTTCGCAGTATGAAGTATTCCGCTCGTATCGTCCGGAATGGCACGACCAGGGTTGGTATCGGTCGCGTTACAACCGGGTAGAGCTGATCGGTGGCGGTTACTATTACTGGAACAACGGCTACTGGTATCCGGCTTGGGGTTACGATTCTGGGGCCCAGTATTATGCTTACGATGGCCCGATCTACGTGGGTCATCGTGCTGAGCCGCCGGACCGGGTGATCGCGGACGTTCAGGCTGAGCTGCAGCAGATGGGCTACTACAAGGGTGAAGTGGATGGATTGCTCGGGCCGATGACCCGGGAAGCGCTCACCGCCTATCAGGCTGATCAGGGGCTCGCCACGACGGCGGCGATTGACGAGCCAACGCTCGATTCCCTCGGGATGAGCTAAGGGAAACTAAACTATTAACGAGAAGCCGCCGGGGCGCAGGAATGCCTCGGCGGCTTTTTCTGTCTTAAAAGGGCACGCCTTCGAGGGTGTCGTTATCGGCTATCCGTTATCCCGAGCGAATAGTCGAGAGATTCCGGAATGAAACCTTTATGGTAACGCAACGGGATCCCTCGGCTTGCGCTCGGAATGACGGCTGTTTTGTTATCAATTACTGCACCCATGAGCGAGACATTAAGAATTCGACAAATGGTGGAGACAGATGCCGACGTAGTTGCGATACTGGCGGGCGAGCTTGGTTACCCTAACAAAGTCGAGGCGATACGCGCGCGCATTCGAGCGATTGGCGAATCGGATCTGCTGTTGGTCGCGGTGGACACGAGCAACAAGGCAATCGGATTTATCCAAGCGCATCGGGTTTGCATCATCGAACTTGGTTTTCGAGTGGAAATTCTCGGCTTGGTCGTGTCAGCGTCGGCGCGTCGTAGCGGGATTGGACAAGCGTTGATCAAGGAAGCGGAACGCTGGGCAAAAAGTAACGGCGCGGAGGCGGTATCGGTACGAAGCAATACCAGGCGGATCGAGGCGCACATTTTCTACCCAGCCTTGGGCTACAAGAAGATAAAGACGCAAGCGGTCTACGAGAAGCAGCGAGCAAGGAGCAGGGAGCGTGGAGCACGGAGCCGTGAAGAGTGACTAACGACTGATGAATCGTGCTAAGAGTTCAGAAGCTAGAGATCAGAGATGGAAGATCGGAGATTAAAGATAGGTAGTGTCTGGCGGTTGGTATCAATTCTTGTTTAAGAAGATCAGACAAGACGACGATCATGGGCGCGAAATATCGGAAGTTAGCCGCACACTTGGCGCAAGTTCATAACCTTACCATTACCTACCGGATCTTATCCTGGGATCAGCAGGTGAATATGCCGCCGCCGGGCAGCGTCGCCCGCGCCGACCAAATAGCGACGGTCTGGCGCTTGCGTCACGAACTGTTCGCCAGCGATACCACTGCGCGTTTGCTCGAAGAAGCATTGCGCGAAATGAGGGGTGCGCCTTTCGATTCGGACGAAGCCAGCCTGATTCGCGTCGCCCGCCGCGAGTACGACGCAGCAGTGAAACAGTCGTCTGATTTTGTCGCACGGGTCGCACAAGCCAAGAATTTGGCGACAATGATCTGGGCTGAGGCGCGAGCGAACAATGATTTCAAGGCGTTCCAACCCGCACTGGAGGAGTTGGTTTATCTCAAAATCGAGGAAGCCCAAGAGATCGGCTACACGGCACATCCGTACGATGCGCTGCTGGAGCAGGTGGAACCGGGCATGACTACCTCCGAGGTAAAAACAATTTTCGACGGACACCGGCCGCAACTAACCGCATTGATTGCTGCGATTGGCAAACAGGCCAACAAGGTCCGTGACGCACCTGTTCACCAGCATTTCGAGGTCGGGAAGCAGCGCGAGTTTGGATTGTCGATTTCCAAGGCGTTCGGCTTCGATTACAACCGCGGGCGACTAGACATTTCGGTGCATCCGTTTGAAATCCAGTTCTCACGCGACGATGTGCGGTTGACTACTCGTTACGACGAGGATTTCCTGAACCCTGCGTTTTTCGGCACGCTCCATGAAACCGGACATGGCTTGCACGCCCAAGGCTTCGGGACATCGGTTGAAGGCACATATCTTTCCGATTTGGACGCCGCTTCTGGCGCCCTCGTCGAGTCGCAATCGCGGATGTGGGAAAACGTTGTTGGGCGTAGCCGCGGCTTCTGGAATTGGGCGTATCCAAAGTTGAAGGGTACGTTCCCGGCGCAATTCGCTAAGGTGGATGTCGACGCCTTTTATCGCGCAATTAATACGGTGCGTCCCCAGTTCATTCGGGTCGAGGCCGATGAGGTTACTTACAATCTGCATATTATCCTGCGCTTTGAATTGGAACTCGAACTACTGACCGGCAAACTTAAGGTGACGGATTTGCCCGCCGCATGGAACGCGCGGTTTGAACAGTTCTTTGGCATTGTGCCGCCGACCGATAAAGACGGGGTGTTGCAGGATATTCACTGGTCCCAGGGCGCTTTTGGGTATTTTCCTAGTTACGCGCTTGGCAATCTCCTCTCGGCGCAGTTCTTCAACAAAGCGGTGCAGGATTTCCCGAGCATCCCCGAAGACATCAGTCGCGGCAAATTCGATACGCTGCTGAACTGGGCAACCACAAACCTTTATCAACACGGTCGCAAGTTCACAGTGGACGAACTTGTCCGCCGTGTAGCCGGCAAGCCTATCCAGTGGCAACCTTACGTTGCTTATCTGGAAGCCAAGTTTAACGAGCTCTACTGACGGCGCGAAGCGAGGTAGTACCACCGTGCTCCGCCATCAACCATCAACACGACACGATTGAATGGCGTATCAGTAGCAATGCCGGCAAAACCTTCAGTGAAGGTCGGGTCGGGAATCCCCGTGAAAGAAATGCTACCAACCGGTGTCGAGCCGGCAAAGAGTTCGATGGTCGTGGCGGCTGGGATAGAAACCTCAGCGTTGAGAGCGTATCCGTAGCCGAACTGGATCGCGAGATTCGAAAGCGAAACAATCAGGGCAACGCCATTTGGATCTGACAGCGAGACCAAGTTGGGTGGCGTAATGTTTCCGGTTGTTCCAGGCCCGCCATCGACACTGTTCTTTGTCACGTGAAACAGAACAGCATCAAGAACGAGGCCGTTCCCCTCTGTGTTGTCAGCCAGGGCTGAGAAATCTAGTCCAGTGGTGCCGGAGGCGAAGTCGAACGGTCCCATTGGAGTAAGGGCCGCTCGGCCAAAACAAGTTACAAGAAGACATAAGACGAGGGCTGACAGGGCTCTTATAATATTCATAAGATTGGATTTAATTCGTGCCGCGTAAACCGGCGTATCAGTTGGACATAGCACGTCGAAGTCTATGCTTCCACTCCAATTACCATAACTAATTCGTATCAGGCGTCTTCAAAAAGCTGGAAGTTTATCAAAATTCTTGTTGTGCATACGAATGTTGTCGCTACGATCAGCGGCGGCGCCCCGGGACTAAATGTCAACCATACAAACATTCTACTCCCGCTCTGATGTCATCCCGCTTCTATCACCACCTGTTGATCGTCCTCGTGAGTTTGGTTTCAACCCAAGCGCTTTACGCAATTACTCCAACGCCTACGCCCACGCCAGCTACTCGAACTGTCAAGGTGGCATGGAAGGCCTCGTCCTCACCCGAAGTGGTGGGATATAAGGTCTTTTGGGGCACCGGGAGTCATAATTACCAGAATGTGCGCGATGTGAAAAGTGCGCTGACGACGTCTCTCACTCTGTCTCAAAATAGCGAATATTATGTCGCTGTGCTCGCGTACACCACGACGGATAGCAGCTGGTTTAGCAATGAGGTGGTCGTGCCGGCTTCGTCGGCCCCGTGGTAGGTCGTAGGTGACAGGTGATTAATGATAGAGGTGGCGAAGAGCGTGCCTCTCACAGATTACCTTCTGATCGCTGACATCTGATCTCTGACTTCATCCACCTACATCCGCGATCGGCCTTTCAGTACGACCTTAATTAATTAAAGAATGGGCGGATTTTTTCGTATCGTTTTCCGGCGCCGATTCCTTTGACCCGTTGCAGGTCGTCGGCGCTCTTAAATGGGCGCGCCTCGACAATGCGTTCTGCGATCGATGGGCCAATTCCGGGAACGTTCTCAAGTTCCGTTAGCGATGCGGTGTTGACGTCGAGTTTGCTTTGGGCCTGGAAACCAGAAGGGCTAGTTTCGTCGGAAGGCAATGGCGTAGCTCCGGGCGTGGCCGCGGGTTTCGCCGCGGCCTGAACCGGCATCTCACCGGCAGGGTGAAAGAATTTGTCGAACGGATCAATTCCTCTTTCACTTTCCGGTTGTTGCGCTCGAGCTGTTATCCGATCCTCGTTAGCACCCCAACCCCCGACCTTCTCCCGCTTCGCCTTATGCTCCAGTTTGATTAGATTTTTCCATTCGGCCGCGGCTGAGGTTAAGCCTTCGGGTTTGGCTGTGGCTGGGTGAGCCCGGGCGAGACCATTCTCCACCAGCTGCTCGCCCAGATCACCGGTGCGCGTTTGCACGAATGCGTAAAAGCGCTGCATCCGGCTTCGACCACCAGCATCTTCCCAACATGTCCGCACCAGAAATGAATCGGTCAGTTTTTCGCGGGTAAACTGCTTTGCCAACTCCCCAACTTGCAGCACCTGATCAACCGTGACTCCGAAGTATGCCGCCTGTTCCTCTACTCGATCCCGAAATTCAGGACTGGTTTCGGGTGCATCCACAAAATAAAGCCGGAAGATGTACTCGTGCCCTTCCACGCTCACGTGGAAACTATCGCCATCGTTTGGCCGTTTTATCAGGTAATGACCGCCTTGCAGCGTTACCCATGGCGCGGACGCCAGGCAAGGCACAGCCACCACGCCTGATAAGATAAAAATAAGAAGCCCGCGTTTCGTTAGTTTCACGTCACTGCTTCAATTGACTCATTTCAACCGTTATTCCTCCCGTTGCCATGTCTGGCTGCGGCCGATCACTGATACACCAACGTACCCGTGCACCTCCAGTTTTCGCCCGCCATCCAGAGGAGTTAGGGTGACGCGATAAATCTTGCCGTTCTCTGGATCAAGGATTTGTCCGTCACTCCACGAAGCTCCATCCTTTTTCGCTCCCCACAAAATTGTCATGCCTTCGACTGGTTGATCTTTTCGTTCGCCTTCGCACGGTCGGCAAAGCGGGTGCGGTCCTTGCAGAGATTCGAGTACCTGTGAAACTTTTCCGCTGAGCTCGCCATTTTGCTCCGTGATTTGCACAATTGACTTCGGCCGTCCGGTTTTATCATCAAACGTTTTCCATCTTCCGACGGGCGAATCGGTGTCGGCGAACGTGCTTGCCAAACCGAGCCAAAAAAGTGTCGCGCCTATTATCCATTTCATCAAGAGACTTTAAGTTCGCGGTTAGGTTAAGATCTCGAATTGGCTCATCATTTTGAACATCTGGTACCGATCCGCAATTTCGTCCTGGGTCAATCCGCGCAGGCGCTCGAGGCTGAACGCTTCTACGCAAAAACTCGCCAGCACGCTTCCATAGATCACCGCTTTCCGCATTACATCGAAGGTCACGTTTTCCCGCACGTGCGCCGCCAGGTAACCGGCGAAACCGCCAGCAAAAGTGTCCCCTGCCCCGGTTGGATCATGAATATCTTCCAGCGGATAAGCGCCGGCACTGAAAAATTCGTCTTCGCCAAAAAGTAGTGCGCCGTGTTCGCCCTTCTTGATCGCGACATAGCGAGGTCCGTATTCACGAATTTTTCGCCCGGCCCGAATAAGGCTGGTTTCCTTCGTCATCTCGCGCGCTTCGCTGTCGTTCAGAATTAACAGATCAAGTCGTCGCAGCAAGGCGTCGAGATCGGCGCGCGTGGTTTCGATCCAGAGATCCATCGTGTCGGCTACGACAAAACGTGGCCGTTCCATTTGCTCGAGCACGTGCGATTGCAATTTCGGCGCGATATTTGCCAATAAGACGAAGGGGGTAGCGCGATAATTATCCGGCAGCTCTGGGGAAAATGTTTCGAAAACATTCAGCGCAACCGAACGCGTCTCGCGCGTGTTCAGGTCCCAGGCGTATTCGCCCGACCAGCGGAACGTTTTCCCGTTGACGCGCTGCACCCCGGTGGTGTCGATTCGATGTGATTTCCAAATCTCGAATTCGCTTTCGGGAAAATCATCGCCGACCACGCCAACTAAATTGACGGGCGTGAAGAAACTCGCGCCGAGCGCGGCGTAGGAAGCCGAACCGCCGAGCAAATCGGCGTGTTCTTCGACCGGCGTTTTGACCGTGTCGAGCGCGATGGAACCGACGACGAGCAAACTCATATATTGTTCGTCATCCCGAGCGAAGTCGAGGGATCCCGCCGCGCAAGCTTAAAGACAACTTCATCGGGGTTCCTCGACTTCGCTCGGAATGACATCGTTTCGGCGAAGCAGTTTTTTACAAACTCTCGCATACTCGCCAATGTCGGTCGCTTGCAGCAAGCCGGAAACGATAACGACGCGTTTCGCGCCGGCGGCGATCACTTGCGCGAGATTTTCGGATTTGATTCCGCCGATGCAAAAAATGGGAATGGAAACGCGTTTATAGACTTCGCGAATTTGTTCAAGACCGATGGGCGTGTAATCGGGTTTGGTCGGAGTGGAGAAAATTGGGCCGAAGCCGATGTAATTGGCGCCTTCGCGCTCGGCGGCGACGGCTTGTTCGATGCTGTGAGTTGATTTGCCGACGACGATTGGCCGTTTAATCTGCGCACGTACTTTTTCGATCGAATCATCATTCTGACCGACGTGCACACCTTGCACTTGCACCCGTTGGGCGATCTCAGCGTAATCGTTAGCGATAAGCGGGATCTTCGGCGACATGGCCAGAAGCCTTTCCGCGAGCGCGCTCAATTCATCGAGACTACGATCTTTACCGCGCAACTGCACGATGTCGATTCCGCCGGCGATTAGTTTTTCTAAAATCCCCGGCGCATTTTCAGCGCTGACGTAGCCGAGATCGATAATTGCGTAAAGAAGGGCGTCCGCTAACGCTCGCACAACGCTATTCGTGCAAGCGGCCAGGCGTTGCAATCAGTTCGAATTTGTCCGAATTCATCAGCCGCTCGACGAAGCCGGTGTCGTATTTCCCTTCGCGAAATTCCATGCTGCGCATAATTGCGCCGTGAAATCCGACCGTGGTTTTGATTCCGGTGATATAATACTCATCCAGTGCGCGTCGCATCCGATCGATTGTCGATCTACGCGATGCTCCGACCGCGATTAATTTTGCAATTAACGAATCGTAGTACGGCGGCACGACGTAACCGGTGTAAGCGTGAGAATCAACTCGAATGCCGCGGCCGCCCGGCGCGTAATAAAATGCAATTCTACCCGGTGAGGACTGGAAATTTTTTGCCGGATCCTCGGCGTTGATCCGGCATTGGATGGCGTGTAATCGCGGCGAAGCTCGAGCGACGTGCGGGGAGAGACGTTCCCCCGCAGCGATGCGAATCTGTTCTTTCACCAGGTCGCAACCATAGACTTCCTCCGTGATGGTGTGCTCGACCTGAATGCGCGTGTTCATCTCCATGAAATAGAAGTGGCCGGAGCTATCGACCAGGAACTCCATCGTTCCGGCATTTTGATAGCCGACCGATTGCGCCAATTTCACGGAGGCGTGCCCCATTTTTTTGCGCAATCCCTCAGTCATGAGCGGTGACGGACATTCCTCAATCACTTTTTGGTTGCGCCGTTGGATGGAGCAATCGCGTTCACCCAGATGCACGACGTGACCATGCTTGTCCGCCACGATCTGAAATTCGATGTGATGCGGATTAACGATCAGTTTCTCGATGTAAACGTCGCTATTCCCAAAAGCCTTGTCTGCTTCCATCCGCGCGGCATGAAACGCCGGGAGAAATGAAGCGTCGTTATGGGCCACGCGCATGCCGCGCCCACCCCCGCCTGCGACCGCTTTGATCATGACCGGGAAACCGACCTTCTTCGCGACCTTGAGCGCCTCGGTTTCTTCCGTGACCACGCCGTCGCTTCCCGGCGTGACCGGCACACCGGCTTTACGCGCAAATTGGCGCGCCAAGTTTTTGTCGCCCATCGCCCGCATCGCCCTCGCCGGCGGCCCGATGAAATGAATGTTACAGCTTTCGCATACTTCGGCGAAATGCGCGTTCTCCGCTAGAAATCCGTAACCGGGATGAATCGCGTCGACATCGCCCACTTCGGCGGCGCTCATGATGCGATCGATTTTCAGATAACTTTCCGAGCTCGGCGGCGCGCCAATGCAAATCGATTCATCCGCCAGTTGGACGTGGAGCGAATCGACATCCGCTTCCGAGTAGATCGCGAGGGTGCGAATGCCAAGTTCTCTACAGGCACGAATGACGCGCAATGCAATCTCGCCGCGGTTCGCGATTAAAACTTTCTCAAACATGTTATAAGGCAAGCCAGCCGCTTGCCTATCCCAGCTCCAAGGCAGACGACAGGCCTACCCTATAATAAACGCGCTGCATTACCGCACGCGATATAGTACCTGGCCGAATTGCACCGGCTTTCCATTTTCGGCAACCACCTCCGCGATCACGCCTTTTGTTTCTGCCTTGATTTCATTCATCACTTTCATCGCCTCGATAATGCAAACGACCGTTTCTTCGGTTACCTCCTTGCCAACATCGACGAAAGGGGGCGCGTCGGGTGAACCCGCACGATAAAATGTTCCCACCATCGGCGAAACGATATCACGCAAGTGCGACGTCTCGGCCGGCGCTGAAACGGGGTGCGTGACGCTCGGGTTCGGCGGACCGTTTTGCACCGTCGGCGCGGTCTGCGCTGGCACCACCGAAGTTGGTTGCTCGATTCCCTTTTGCAATTTCAACCGGAACCCGTCCTTCTCCATTTCGAACACGGAAAGATCGTTCTTCCGCATCAAATCGATGATAGCTTTTATATCCTTAAGGTCCACGGCGTGCCGGATGACTAAGCCGTTTTAGGTAACGCACGTTCACCGAGCAGGTCAAGACGCGAAATGCGCGTCGAAGCTACTCTAGCGCTGCAACGGGCAAGATGCCCGTTGCCCCACAGCCAAGATGGCTGTCCTACAGTTCGCGCCTCCGACTTTTTGCCAATATACTCCGATGCGGCTTCATGAGCGGAATTACCTTAATAGACATTCACGCTCGGGAACGACGTGATTTCAAAATAATCGACGAGACTGACGATTACATAATTGTCGATAAACCGCCCTCACTCCTGGTCCATCCCACCAAGCCGAATGGCGCGACAACGCTTTGGGCGGAATTGCGGCAATTACTTGCATTTGAAATTGCCAGCGGCGGACAGGTCTCCATCGTCAATCGGCTGGATCGCGAAACGAGCGGCATCGTGCTCATTGCGAAAACGACCGCAGCAGCGCGCGAATTCGGGCTACTGATGCAATCGCGCCGCGTCACCAAAGAGTATCACGCGATTGTATGGGGCTGGCCGGAATGGGAAACCAAAACCGTTGATGCACCAATCATTCGTCAGGGGGAGATCGCGATCTCCAAGATTTATTTGAAGCAAACGATTGATCCGCGTGGCGCAGAAGCGGTGACGGACTTTCGCGTGGTAAAGCGCTTTCAAAAACTAATGGCAAATGGCGAATCATTTTCGTTATTAAAAGCGCACCCCTTGACCGGGCGCACCCATCAGATTCGTGTGCATCTCGCTTCGCTCGGACATCCAATTATCGGCGATAAAATCTACGGGCCGGACGAGAATCTTTATTTGCAATTCATCGAAACCGGTTGGACCGATGAATTAGCGCGGAGATTGTTGCTGGAACGACACGCCTTACACGCATCGCGCTTGCGCATCGATGCGCGGCGCGACTGGTCAAGTCTGCTGCCACGGGATTTGCGCGATTGGCTGTACCTGTAGCCGCGGTCGTCTGCCGCGGCCAATGACCGCGGGACAGTGCACGGATTGCAAACGACACCGTCCTTTTTATCGTGAGCGGCTCAATGAAATCGCGGGCGGCAATGATGATCATCGCATTGGCTTTCACGAATGCGCCATTCGCATTTGGGGGAACTGATCGCGGCGCAAGTTCCAGCGTCGCAATTACCGACGAACCGCCTCGCTTCGATTTCGCCATCGAAAGCGCATACCTCTTTGGCGCTTTTAATCCGCCGCGCAATTATGAGATCAGTGCCGATTTTCTGACTGCGCGGATGCGCTGGGGAAACTACCTCAACCGCGAAGGACTTTTTCGCGGCTACAATCAGGTTTACTGCAGCTTTTTGGTCGAGCCGATCATTCGCGGGATCGAGAATCATTACTTCGGGATGAATCTGGGACTGCGCTACAACTTTGTCCGCCCCGGTAGCCGATTCGTTCCCTATTTTTCGGGTGGCGTTGGCCTTGGGTTGATCGACAGCCATCCCGAGCAATTCGGGGGGCAAGGGCAGGATTTTACCTTCAACATTCTGAGCGCCCTGGGCGTTTCCTGTCAATTTAGCGACCGCTTTAGCGGGCAGGTCGGTGTGCTTTATCAACACTTTTCTAACGCCGGCCAAACTGATCCAAACCCAAGTCTAAATCTCTTTGGACCACAGGTCGGATTTACATTTTCATTTTAAAAGGCGTGCCAGCGACCGTGAATTTACCGAGCGAAAATATCCTTGTCGTTAGGCGCAGTCTTTTCGATGAGCTGGGCGCCTTTCAAGGATTGAACTTTGAGCCGCAGCGATACCTCGGTGCACTTTTATCTCGCGGGAACAATTTTTTTCTTCCACGTGCCGCGGCTGAGCAGGATCCGGCACACAAACAAATCATACCCTACGCCATCATCGCTCATCGCGATCGCGTGTTGTATTACGTCCGTGGGAAAAAGGCGGGTGAACAACGTTTAGTCGCCAAAGGATCGATTGGTATCGGCGGGCACATGAACGATAGCGACGAATCCTTGTTTGCCTGGGACGAAGAAGCTTATCGCGCCGGGGTTGAACGCGAAGTAAATGAAGAGATTCGTATCGAGACCACTTTCGATGATCGCATCGTTGCGCTTTTGAATGATGACAGCACTGAGGTAGGCCGGGTTCATCTCGGGGTGGTGCACGTTTTCAAACTCGACGAACCCAAAGTTGGGAAACGCGAAGCAATGATCACAAATCTCGAGTTTCTTTCCCGCGAAGAGTTGCTCAATCGTCGCGACACGCTGGAGACATGGTCGCAATTATGCGTCGATCAACTGGATCGGTTGCTAGCCTGAGCCCTATCCCGGCGGCCGTTCGTAGGTAACGCCGAAATCGGTCACCAGCCAGATACCGCTCGGGCGCGCGATAGTAACTGAAACGGTGGCATGCTGATTGGGGTAGGTAAGGATGGCCTGGTAGCTGCCGTGCGGTGAACCGAAGTAATGATCAAACTCCAACTGACCGGTGAGAGTGTAATTGCGATCGGGCACTCCTAGTTGCGCAAGGTAGTAAATAAACTGATCATCCATGGCCGGGGGCACCGCCAGACGGCGGTCGCTCGCGACATTGGAATGGAGAAACTTCACGTCATGCTGAAAGACGCAACGTTCGATTAGCTGTCTTACGAAACGTTCGCCCTCCGCTTTGGCATCCTTTCGCATGCTGATGAGAAACAACAGGCCGCCTCCGATGACGGCGACAACGATAATAATGAAAACCAGTGCTTGCCCACGCTGGCCCGATTGTGGCAGGCGACTCGTGCTCCTATTTTGTTTGAATGACGAAGAATTAATCATTTTTCGGGATAATTGGTCGGCGTTGTAGTTGCCCCGCTCTGTCGGGGCGTTCCGGCTTCCACATCACGGCGACAGAGCGCCGAAGCTAATATGAGAAGCCATTATGAGATCATTTTGTCCGTTGGAAAGCTTTCTCTATCTGGAGCCGCGCGCTCGGCGAGCCTTGGATTAGCATGGGAGCTCCGCCCTCCATGGCCCCGATATCGCGCGGTCAATATCCTGATGGGGTGATCAGCCCTTCGACCGCCCAAATCACTCCCCGTAACCAAATCCGATTCCTTTAATCACATGATCGTCGCGAATTAGTGCGCCGTGTGATTGTTTGCCGGTGTATTGGCCGAAGCGATTGCGCGAGTTTACACGAAACTCCACCAGCCACCCGTAAAGATGTTGCCCGTTTTTTCCCAAATCGACCGGCTTCGGCTCGCCCTGCCATTCGATCTTGGCGCTGTCGGCATCGAGCAGCACTCCCTGCATCCAATTCCAAACAATTTCTTTGTAATTCTTGGGATATGGTCCGCAAAGGGCCGGATCCACATTTTGCGCGACGGCGCTCAGAGCAAGAAGGCAGATCAAGGCCACGGCTAGCTTCACGAATCTAAGAAAAGCAAACTGACGCCAATCGTCGATGAAAAAACGTCGGGAATTTAGCCCTTCTCGGAAAGGCGATCTCACGTTGGCTCAGGCGCCAATGAATATTTGATAGAACGCTTGCGACTAGGAGCGACCTTCTCTACGCCCGTGGCAACGACACTTACATCCACATCACGCCATTTCGGGAACAGGCTTCCAGTCGCGCCGGTAATCCTATAACAATTCGCGAATGATTCTTCGTTTCGCCTGTTTCAGCGCCACCCTGGTTGTCTCCTCCATCACCGTGCCAGCGCAACAAACTTCGCCTACAACCGCGAACGCGATCGCTTCGCCGGCACCGATTGCGACCCCGGCCGGGATCACCGATCCCGAGGGAGCGACTCGCGCCTGGCTCGACACCATGCCGGCAAATGAGAAGGCGCGGTCGGACGCATACTTCGAGGGCACGTACTGGCTCATTCTGTGGAATTTTCTCGTCACTGTCGCAATTGCACTGTTGCTCTTAACGACAAAACTTTCCGCGCGCATCCGTGATCTGGCGGCAGCGCTAACGAGCTTTAGATCCGCCCAGGCCGGCATCTATGCAATCGGTTTCGCCATTATCACCTGGGCGTTGAATTTGCCGTTGAACTGCTACGAAGGTTTCGTGCGCGAACATCAATATGGAATGTCGAACCAAACCTTCGGCGCCTGGTTCGGCGAGTCGCTCAAAGCGCTCACCGTTGCACTCGTCATTCTGCCAATCGTTTTCGCCGTTCTTTATTCAATCTTTCGAGTAGCGGAACGCACCTGGTGGATTTGGGGAACCATCGTTGGAATAGTCCTGACGATGGCCCTTACCATCGCGGGCCCGGTTTTCATCGAGCCGGTTTTCAATAAATACACCCCTCTGACCGAGCCGACAATTCGCGATCCGATTCTGGCGTTGGCGCGAGCGAATGAAATTCCAGTGCAGCAAGTCTTTGTCGTCGATCAGTCGCGACAAACAAAACGGGTGAGCGCCAACGTAGCGGGATTAGCGGGGACGACGCGAATCGCTCTTAACGACAATCTTCTCAATCAATGCACCTTGCCGGAAATTCGCGAAGTGATGGCGCACGAGATGGGCCATTACGTTCTCAATCACGGCGCCAAGATTACGATGTCGCTCGCGATTTTTATTTTCGTTGGGTTCGCCCTGGCGGCGGCAACATTCAATCGCGTGATTAGAAAACGCGGCCCGCGCTGGGGTGTGAACGGAATCGCGGATCCGGCCGGTTTCCCATTGCTGATGTTGATTTTCGCCACCTATGCTTTCCTGCTGACGCCGATCGCAAACACGATGAGCCGCACCATCGAACGCGAAGCCGATATCTTCGGATTGAATGCCGCACGCGAGCCGGACGCGGCAGCCATGGTCGCGCTTAAACTGGGGAAGTATCGCAAGATGGAGCCGACGCCGCTGGAGGAATTCATCTTTTTCGATCATCCCAGCGGCCGCTCCCGCATTCGCATGGCGATGGATTGGAAAGCAGCGCGGTTACCGTGCGGCGAGACAAGGTAGGGTCGATGAATTTAGGTTTTGCCGCTCCCTCGGAAGCCCAGCGGCGTGCTCTGAGAGTTAACATTTTACTGTCGCATCCGGCCGTTGCTTTAGCTGTTTACGGCCTTTGATCGATTGGAATGACTTTCTTGCCGATGGGCTCGCCGACATACTGGCTCAGCGGGCGGTAAAGGCGATTGTCTTCCAACTGTTCAAGCACGTGTGCGCACCAGCCGGAACAACGGGCAATGGCAAAAATCGGAGTGAAAAGATCGGTCGGAATACCTAACGAGTAATAGACCGTGGCAGAATAAAAGTCGACGTTCGCGTTCAGGTTCTTCTTTTCCTTCATCAACTGCGCGATGCGCTCAGACATGCGGATCCATTTCGGTTCCCCGATTTTTTCGCTGAGCTTTGCCGCCATCGCACGCAAATGCGGCGCCCGCGGGTCGAGCGTTTTGTATACGCGATGACCGATGCCCATGATTTTCTTTTTCTGCGCCAACTGCTTTTCGATATAGGCATCGACGTTCTTCTCCTCGCCGATTTCCTGGAGCATTTGAATGACCCCCTCATTGGCGCCGCCATGGAGGGCCCTTTGAGCGTGCCGATGGCCGAGGTAATGGCGGAGTAAAAATCGCTCAGAGTGGAGATTGTCACCCGTGCGCTAAAGGTGGATGCGTTCATCCCGTGATCGGCGTGTAAGACAAATGCGACATCGAGCGCGTCGCTCGCTTCCTTCGCCTGCGGGTCCCCACATATTAAATACAGGAAATGCTCGGCTTCCGTCAGGTCATCCCGGACCGGCGGCAGTGACTTACCCTGGCGGGCGCGATGGAAATAAGCGGCGATGACACCGATTTTAGCGGTGATACTTCGGGCCCGTCGCTCATTGATTTGCCGCGTCGCTTCCTTGTCCATCTCGGGGTCGTAAAGGCCGAGCATGGAAATGGCCGTCCGCATCACATCCATTGGGTCGGCATTTTTTGGTGCCGAGGTGATGAATTTGATGACGGGGTCTGGCAGTTGTCGCTCGGCTCGCAGCGCGTGCGTGAATTCATCGAGCTCGCGCCGGTTCGGCAGTTTCCCCTTCCACAATAGATAAACCACTTCCTTGTAACTGACTTTGCCGGCGAGGTCGTTGATATCGTAGCCAGCATAAATGAGCTGGCCCTTATCGCCGATGACGTCGCTCAATCGCGTCGTATTCGCGACGATGCCTTCGAGTCCGCGGGCGACATTCGCCCCCTTTGGCGCCGGGGTCGATTCGGTCTTACGTACTTCGGCCACAGTCATCTTAGCGAAAATAGCTCAGCGCTTCATTCGTGCAATGAGCGTGTCCGCCATCGTTGCTGGTGTTTCGGCGACTGCGATACCAGCGGCCCTGAGGGCGTCGATTTTTCCAGCCGCCGTCCCTTTACCACCGGAGACGATGGCACCGGCGTGACCCATCCGGCGCCCAGGCGGCGCGGCCACCCCGGCGATGAAAGCGGCGACCGGTTTCCGGCAATTATCTCTAATCCAGGAGGCCGCTTCTTCTTCGGCGGAACCGCCGATTTCTCCGATCAAAATCATCGCCTCGGTCTCCGGATCATCGTTAAAAATTCTGATGGCATCGAGATGCGACATGCCGTTGATCGGATCGCCCCCGATTCCGATGCAGGTTGATTGTCCAAGTCCGCGACTCGTTAGCTGCCAGACTGCTTCGTAGGTCAAGGTGCCGGAGCGGGAAATAACGCCGACATTGCCCTCTTTATGAATGTAACCGGGCATGATGCCAATTTTTGCGGCGCCGGGCGTGATTATCCCCGGACAGTTTGGACCGATCAAGCGCGATTTTTTCCCGGCTATTTGCGCCTTCACCCGCATCATATCCATCACCGGAATTCCTTCGGTAATGCAGACCACCAGCTCAACACCGGCATCGACAGCCTCGAGAATGGAATCGGCTGCGCCGGCTGCGGGCACGAAAATCATGGAAACGTTGCACCCGGTTTGCGCTCGTGCTTCCGCGACCGTATCAAATACCGGGACCCTGTCGTCGAATTTCTGCCCGCCTTTTCCTGGGGTCACCCCGGCAACCACATTCGTCCCGTAATCCATACATTGACGCGTGTGAAAGCCACCGGCGCTGCCGGTGATTCCCTGAACGACGAGCCGGGTGTTTTTATCTACTAAAACGGCCATGTTCGGAAGGACGAACGACGAAATAATGACGAGGCCTGAAAGAATGACGAAGTCCGAAAGGGCAAAAATGAACATATCCTTGTTTCGGTCATTTGAGCATTCAGACTTCCTTCGTCATTCGAGCTTCGTCATTTGCGAGCCCTAAGTGCTCGCCTTCCGTTTGTGCACCACGAGTTTATTGCCATCGGGATCACGAAATTGCGCCATCCAACAAACCGGCGTCTCGGTTTTGGGAATATCGAAGGTCACACCGCGCGATTTTAATTTCTCAACCGTGGCATCGATGTCATCCACTTCAAAGGCAACTGTCGTTCCATCGCGTGACGGTTGCCAGGCCGGATGACAACCAACCCCAATAGTGGTTGGGCCAAAATCGTACTCGACCCAAGCTCCTTCCATTTGCGTGCGCGCTGGCTTGAGCTCGAGCGTTTCCTGATAAAACTTTCGCGCGCGTTCCTTGTCCGAAACGGCAATGGCAACAAATGCGACTTCTTTAATCATATGCAGGGTCCTTTCTCATTTTCTGACTTCAATTTGTGAATGACGATGTTGTTCCCGTCAGGGTCCTTGATGATCGCCATCCAACAACAGGGACTTTCATACGCCTCCACCACAAAAGGGACATGTCGATCTTTTAACGACTTCACCGCTTCGTCGAAATTTTCCACCTCCAATGCCGCGCCGGTCCCTTGATCGGAAGGCAGCCACTGCGGCCCAATGCTGGCAATGGCGAGCGTATTATTTCCCAGCGAATATTCGACCCACTTTCCACTCATCATTTCCTCTGAAACTTTCAGGCCGAGCACGCCTTCATAGAACGAACGCGCGCGTGGCATGTCCGTGACGGGAATACCGACGAAAGCGAGGCCCTTGATTTTCATCATGTTCCTCAGAGAAGTTCCAAATCCCAAATCCCAAAATCCAAGCAAATCTCGATCCCCAAGTTCAAAAAAGCGCTCATGATTCGCCGTTCTTAGAAATTATCGCGGAAAAGATTAGCGTTAACTCAGACGCTTCAGGAGCCAGTGTGTCGCGGTCCGTCCCGTTATTTTCGGTTAAACCAGTATCAATCAATCGCAAAAACAAGCGGCTTTCCTTTGCTTCTTTGCGACCGATTTTCACGCGCATCAGAAAATCCTTTTTGCTGAGAGCTTCGTCGGCTTCGATCCAGTTCGCCGCGACTGAACCAGACGCGCGGATCAGCTGCCGAATGTTTTCAGTGTTGCCAATCGTTCGCGGCAACCGTTTGACGAATCCGCGCACCGATTCCGCAAAAAGGAAAGTCCGGTCTTCGAGGTCGCGCGGTTTCTCTCGGTTTTCCATTTTGGCAATTGGGATTTGAGATTTATTTGGGATTTGAAGCTTGGGATTTGGGATTTCCTGCTTGGGATTTGGAGCTTGCCGCCTCGACTGCTTTCTGTGCTGCATCCGCCAGATCATCCGCGGTGATCAGGGTGACGCCACTCTCCTTCAGCAAGCGTTCTCCTTTTTCGACATTTGTTCCTTCCAATCGCACCACCAGCGGCACCGAGAGATGCACCGTTTTCGCGGCGTTAACAATCCCCTGCGCGATTACGTCGCATCTCATAATCCCGCCGAAAATGTTCACCAGAATGGCCTGCACTTTTTTGTCCGCGATCAAAATCTTGAAGGCTTCCGTCACCTGCTCTTCAGTGGCGCCGCCGCCGACATCGAGGAAGTTCGCAGGATTGCCGCCGTAAAATTTGATGATGTCCATCGTTGCCATGGCCAGTCCGGCGCCGTTAACGAGACATGCGATATTTCCATCCAAGCCGATGTAATTGAGTCCGTGTCTCGACGCTTCGACCTCGCGCGGGTCTTCTTCCGCGATGTCGCGCATGGCTGCGACTTCCGGATGCCGAAACAAGGCATTGTCATCGAAATTAAATTTCGCGTCGAGCGCCAGCACCTCACCTTTGGGAGTAACGACCAGCGGATTCACTTCCACCATCGAGCAATCGAGCCCGACGAAAGCGCGATATAATCCGTCAAATAATTTCGAGGCGGATTTCAGCTGGGACGATTCAAACTGGAGTTGTTTCGCCAGTTTGCGCGTTTGAAAGGGTTGCAGACCGGCCAGTGGATCGATCGATTCGCGGATAATTTTTTCTGGCGATTTCACGGCCACGGCTTCGATTTCAACCCCACCTTCAATGCTCGCAACAATCAGCGGTGCGGCGGTGGCGCGATCGAGCAAAATGGCAAAATAAATTTCACGCGCGATCTGGGCCGATTCCGCCACCAGCACTTTGTTGACGACGCGACCGGCGGCGCCGGTTTGATGCGTGACCAGTGTTTGCCCAAGCATCTTGCGCGCGGTCTCGCGCGCTTCTTCGGGGGTTTTGCAAAGGTGGACGCCGCCCTTGAATCCATTCGCGAACGTCCCTTTCCCTCGCCCACCCGCGTGAATCTGCGCTTTCACCACAATCTCAGCCGGTGCGATTTCGCGCGCGATTTGTTCTGCCTCCTCTGGCGAAGAAGCCACCTTCCCGCGGGTTGTCGCTACGCCGAATTTCTGCAGCAACTCCTTGGCTTGATATTCGTGAATATTCATCGCAGGCGAAGCACGACTAAGCGCGGAACTTCCGCGCGTTCAATCGAATTTCTTCTCCGCGCCGGGAGAAGGAAAAACCGAAGCTCACTTGCGCCAGAATATTCCCGACCAATCAATGGTCGTGATCGGCGAGCGAATGGAATGTTTTGCGCGGAAATCGTCCACCGCCGCTTTGCAGGTTGGCAGAGCGTAGTCGTCGATGATAACGAATCCAGCCGGCGAAACTCTGGGATAGAGATGGCTTAGGACCAGCCAGGTCGATTCATAGAGGTCGCCGTCCAACCGCAACACGGGAATGGAATCCACTTTCGCCTTCGGAATCGTGTCCCGAAACCACCCTTCAACGAATCGCGTTCTTTCATCCAAAAGATCGAAGCGCTCGAAGTTTGCTTTCACTTACGCCACACTCACCCCGAGAAATTCATTGAAGGTCCAAAGCCGGTCGGGTTCGTCGTGCGGATAATTTTTCACGTCCGGTTTAGGTAACCCGGCAAAGGAATCAAACAGCCAGACTTTGCGGATTTCATCGCCAGTTGTCGTCAGGACAGCACGCATGAGAATTCCACAGCCACCTCGCCAGAGCCGGTTTCGACGAAGTCTCCAGGAATCTCCTCTTCCAAAGCTGTGCAACAACAGGTTTGCAAATTTTCCAAACGTTTCGTGCCAACCATTGTCACCGCCTCCAGCGGCCAATCTCTGCCCTCGGCACGAAGCGCCGGATCATAACGGTTTTAATCACTCCGGGCCTTTTCGCACACACCGCCGACGATTGTTGGCTTTTACAAGATGATGCAGTCGAGCGGAGCGGGCGACAAAGTTTCCAAAATCGAGCTGGTGGATCTGACGCCAGACGACACACCGAAGGCGAGCGCGCCGCAGGACTCTCGCTCCGGCGGAAAAGTTTGCCTGAACCTTAAGCCGACGAAGAAGCTCATTATTGTGGTTGAGAAAAAAGATGAGAACGGCAGCTCAACCAATACGACCGAAAATTTTATTGCCGAGAAAGACGGTAAATTTGTCATCCCAGTGCCAGGACCCTGCGAGTAATGCGAATCGAACAATCGGCCAACAGACTCCACGCGGTCGGAATATCTTCAGCGCATCCTAACCCGCCGCGCTTGCAAAGCCCTTCCGCATCGGAATGATAGCGGACACAATGCCGAGTCTGCTTGAGCAAATCGATCGCGCACTCTCTGATGGGAAGCTGCGCGCCGACGCTGCGGAAAATATTCGAAGAATTTTGTCCGGCGAAGAGACCGATTTCGCGGCCCGCGTGATTGGCGAGCTCAGCCAGGCGAACGAATGGGAGGAACTAAATGATCGCTTTTACAAAACTCTCGCGTTTGGCACTGGCGGACTGCGTGGACGCACCATTGGCAAGATCGTAACTCCGTCGGAACTCGGCACTCCAACTGCGCTCGGCCGCCCGGAATTTCCATGCGTCGGGACCAACGCGATGAACTACTTCAATGTTGCTCGCGCCACGCGTGGACTGCTCATTTACATTCAGAAGTGGCGATCGCGGCAACGGATGGCAGGCCGGCCGAAAATTGTCATCGCGCATGATACGCGGCACTTCTCACAAGAGTTTGCCCGGCTCGCCGCAGAGACCGCGTCGGCTAATGGATGCGACGCTGTTGTCTTCGATGGTCCACGCTCAACACCGGAACTTTCCTTCGCCGTTCGATATTTGAACGCGGACGCCGGAATCGTCATCACCGCCAGTCACAACCCGCCATATGACAACGGCTACAAGGTTTATTTCAGCGATGGCGCGCAAGTGGTCGAACCGCACGCCAGCGGCATTATCGTGGAAGTAGACAAGGCTGGAGAGACGGGCTCTGTCCCGTCCCAAAAATCTCGGGACGAAATGGAGATGGTCCCTGCAAAAGGTGAAATCGTCACCGCGGGTGATGAAATCGATCGCGCCTACATGGGCCGGCTTGAAACCTTGATCCTCAATCGCCGCTTAATGGGGCGAACACGCGATTTGAAAATTGTTTACACGCCCACTCACGGAACCGGCGGCATTATCGTCAAGCCGATGCTAAAGAAGCTCGGCCTGAATTTTTCCGTCGTTTCCGAGCAGGACAAATTCGATGGCCGCTTTCCCACGGTGAAATCGCCGAATCCGGAAAATGCAGAAGCGCTAAACCTCGGGATCTCACTCGCACAAAAAGAAAATGCCGATCTTGTCATTGCGACCGATCCGGATTGCGACCGGCTCGGAGTGGCGGTGCGGACATCCTCTGGAGAAATGAAGTTACTGAGCGGAAATCAAATCGGTTCGTTGCTGGCGTGGTATCGGGCCAAAACGTTTTTCGACCTCGGCATTTTAAACAAAGAGAACGCGAGTCGCGGGGTCATCATCAAAACCTTTGTCACAACCGATCTGCAAAAAGCAATCGCGGAAAAGTTTGGATTGCGTTGCGTGGAAACGCTGACCGGTTTCAAATATAACGGGGCAAAACTGAAAAAGTATGAGGAGCTGACCGGCATGCCAAATTACCGTGAGCTGCCGGAGGAGGAAACGCGTCGCCTGCGTTTAGAGAAATCGTCGTTCTACATTTTTGGGGGCGAAGAAAGCTATGGTTACAGCGGCGCCGATTTCGTTCGAGACAAGGATGCTAACGCCGCCGTGATTATGTTTTGCGAAGTGGCGGCCTACGCCAAATCGCGCGGACTGAGGCTGAACGAACTGCTCGACGGGGTTTTCTGCGAGTTCGGTTACTTCGAGGAAAAGAACCACTCGCTGTATTTCGAAGGCGCGGATGGCGCAGAGAAGATTTGCCGGCTACTCATTTCCTACGATGAAAATCCACCGCGCCAGATGCTGGACAGCGCGGTCACGCGTGTCCAAAATTTCGAGAAGCAAACCATTCGCGATATCGACGGCGATAAGATTCCGAAAGAGAAGATGTTGATCTTCGAGTTGGCGGACAAAACTCGCATTGCCGTTCGAGGTTCGGGAACCGAACCGAAAATCAAGTATTACCTCTTTGGCGCACGCTTGCCGAAGAATGGAAAGTTATCGCGCGAGGAATTGGCGCACGCGAAAAACGAAATTGGCAACCGGCTGAACGCACTTTGGAATTGGCTGGAAGAAGACGCGAATCAGCGCCTCGCCAAATAACTCACTCGACACCGCGCGATTCGCGGTAAGAATTGCGAGGTGCGACGCGAAATTCAGTTAAACGGCGGTGAAATTACGATCCTGAAAGCGATCGGCCTGAGCGGCTCGGCCATGGG
>QHPP01000226.1 GCA_003219125.1 Verrucomicrobiota bacterium | reverse complement strand
CGGTTTCAATCTCGATCTCTGTCCCGTGCTCGATATTTCTTTTGATGACGAGGCGGACAATTCCTTGCGTGGTCGCTGTTACGGAAAAACGGTCGAGCAGGTAATCAGGAACGCGGCTGCGTTCAATAGCGCGCTGCGTGTTGCGGGCGTAGCAAGCTGCGGGAAACATTTTCCCGGCTATTCGGCTGCCGTCGTGGATGCCCATCACAGTTTGCCGAAAATCGATCGGACCCGCGAACAGTTGGATCGCGAAGAGCTCGCAGTCTTCCGCGCGTTTGCGGGCGGCGGTTCGGGAACTGCGAAGAGCCATGTTGTCGATTGCATGATGATTTGTCATGGGTGGTATCCCTGTTTCGAAGAGAAAAAAACACCGGCATCGCTCAGCCATCGTGTCGTCACGCAATTGCTGCGTGATGAATTAGGCTTCGATGGCCTTGTCATGACAGACGATCTGGATATGGGCGCGATTTTAAATGAATACAGTTTCGATGAAATGTTGCGGCTTACTTTTGCTGCCGGCAACGATCTCGCCATGATCTGCCATCGCATCGACAAGGCGGACGAAGCGCTTGGCGTTATCGAAAAACTGCCGCGTAAACAAATTAACCGCGCGCTGGAAAGCGTAGCCGCTTTCAAAAGCAAGATGCAGCCGCCACCCAAGTTTTCCGAGAGCGCGTTTCGAAAACTGGATGACGCGATTTGGAAATTGCGCGTCGCGGTTCTGGGCGAAGAACGCGCCGCCGAACGCAGCCGAGAGAACGCCGCCCGCTCGCCTGTCGAGAGGTATTAAATCTTTTTCGTCCAACAGACAGAATAGTTAGAGATCCTTCGACTTCGCTGCGCTCCGTCCAGGATGACAAAGGAATGGCAACGCAGTCAGATTCTTCTGTAGCGGCGCGATTAGCGCCGATTGCGAGTCGCTCTTTGATTCTTTCGGCGGTCATAGATCCCGCCGCTACAGGAACGGGCTGTTTGGAATGGGTGCGATCCCTCATCCAGATTCTCACATGCCTAGCGCGGCGCGAAGATGCGGGACGAGTCGTTTGCTGAATTCGACAGAATCACCAGCGGACAGATGTGACCACTCGGGGCAGTTGAAGCCCGCTAGCTCGGGAAAATCTTCGAAATAAATTCCAGGCGCAGCTGTGTCTTTTATTACTCGATCCCAAATCTGACCGCGCGGTGTGGTGCGATCCTCGAGAACTTTGAGCTCGCCCGAAACGGGCAGTCTCACGAAGGCGATTTTTCCGCCGCGGCTTCGGAGTTTTTGTGCAGCAGCGGCGACGTCCTGGAAACGTTGTTCGATCGCCTTCATCATCTGTGCCATGAAGACTTCTTTCGGAATGTAGGTCGGCGGAGGAGGGGGAGTGAAAAGCGGAATCCAGCCTTGCTGAATTGTTCGCTGCAATTCGCTGCCGGGTCGCGCGCATTCCTCGATCATGCGGGCGCGACGTTCCCGGTCGATCGTCTGAAAATACGGCGGCGGAGGAGGCGGAATAAGCGCACTGGGCCGATTTGGAATAGGCAGGCGTTTCAGAAGCTCCTCGAGCGTGAGATCTGATTGTTTAAGAAATGCGATGTGTTCTTCCAATGGCATCGCCAAATATTGGCTGACGCGTTGCGCGGGCGTTTGGGTTTGAGAGCGCCGAACGTTTTTTTCTGCGCGCTCCATCGGAGGAGAGCCGGGTGGGGCCATGAACAGGCGCGGGGTGAAACTGCAGATAATGACGCCGTGAAAACTTTCGTCATTCGTGAGATCAGCCAGCACCGGATAAGGGCAACTACCTGGACCCGCAAGTTGCACCGGGCGCTTGCCAAGGCCTTTTTGCAATTCGTCGAGGTCGAGATCGAACCAGCCGCGCGAATCGCCGATGATGACAACAGACTCGGGTTGCACGTGCTGGCGTGCCATTGCCCAAAGGTCCTCGGTGTTGTTAAGCGTGGGAGCATAACCGATCGAGCGACAATAAAACTCCCATGCAATTGCTGCAGCGATAACGACCAGAACGACAACCACAGTCATGCCGCGCCAGGGAATTTGCGGGATCGGGCGCTCGAACTCGAGTGGTGGACCGCCATGTACGCTTTCGGCTTCCGTCGGTTTGCGGAAGAACAAACGCGGCAGCTGAAGGATGCGCTTAAAATTGGAAGTAGATGAAGGCATTGCTGCTTCCTTGAGTGAGAATGATGGCACACGCCATCAAGGCCCATGCTGTGGTCACAATCCACCGCGGCAAACGCGTCACCGCGGTTTCGACATTGATCTCGCGCAGCGACCAATGCGCAAGCATCATCAAGAATGTTACGATCCCGATCTGTAGCATTTCACGAGTGGCGAGAATCGCATCGCCATGCGGGTGACCTCCGAACATGCCGCCCAGCATGCGCGTGGCGATGGTGAAATCTGAGGCTCTGAAAAAGACCCACGCCAGGCAGACTGCGCCATAGGTAATTAAGCCGAGTAGAAGTTTCACCGCAAAATTCGCAGTCCACGCCCGTTCACCGATGAGGGCGCGCGATGCATGCTCGATCACGAGATAGAAGCCATGAAGTAGTCCCCAAACGACGAACGTCCAGGCGGCACCGTGCCAAAGACCTCCCAGGAACATAACGATGACGAGATTGATCGCGGCCCGCGTCCATCCCGCCCGGTTGCCGCCGAGGGGAATGTAAAGGTAGTCGCGCAAAAATGTGGAAAGCGAAATGTGCCAGCGTCGCCAAAAATCGGAAAAGCCAATGGCCGCGTATGGAAAGCGGAAGTTATCTTTCAGATGGAAACCGAGGCATAACGCCGCGCCGATCGCGCAGGTGGAATAGCCGGCGAAATCGAAAAATATCTGACCAGCGAAAGCGATGACGCCTAACCAGGAATCGAGTGCGACGAGCGGACCAGCGTAACCAAAAATGCGATCGGCCGAACCGGCCAGCATCGTATCGGCGAGCACGATTTTTTCGAAGAGACCGAGCGTCATAAGCAACAATCCCCACATGAACTGGCCTACTCGCAAACGCGGCGGTTTGACCAGTTGCGGAAGAAAATCACCGGCCCGCACGATTGGTCCGGCGACTAGCTGTGGAAAAAAGGAAACCGCGAGAACGAAATCGCGCAACGATTTGGTCGGTTGCAGGACGCCGCGATAAATATCGAGGGTGTAGGAAAGAGAATGAAAAGTGTAAAAGGAAATGCCGACCGGAAGAAGAATGTCGAGGTGGGGCGGATGGTAGATGATGCCGATCCGCGCGAGGAACCACTGGAAATTTTCGAGCAGGAAGTTTCCGTATTTGAAAAACCCGAGCATGCTCAGGTTCATGCAGACACTGCCGACCAGCCAAGCTCGTCGCGAAGGCTGGTTCTTGGCTTTGGCAATTTGCCGGCCTAGCCAAAAATCCATCGCGGTGGTGGAAAAGAGAAGTGCGGCAAAAGGTGGGTTCCATGCGCCGTAAAAAATATAACTCGCGGTCACGAGCAGATTTTTTCGCGCGGTCCACGAATGGATGCTCCAGTACGCGGTCACGACCACTACGAAAAAGACAACAAAGGTGAGAGAATTGAAAAGCATGAGCGGCCGCGATTGCTTATCTAAAAAGGCAGACTAATTGCGAGTATTTTGTTGTGAGATTTGTGCGAGCGAATGGAAAGCGGGAGGTGTATTGGTAGGAATGTCAGATCCCCGAAACGTCGCCCACGCCAAGAAGGTTACGCAGGAGAAACATCATCACCAGGCAAAGCCCAAGCCTGGGAAAGGCAAGAAGTCGCCCGGTCCGCCCCAGAATCAGCCGGTTGAAGCCGCGCCGACGCCGGCAAAGGCGGAAGCCGTCAAAGCGGAGCAGAAGCCGGGTGATTTGGAAAAATCACTAGCCGTTCTCTCAAAACTTAAGGATCTCGAATTTCATTCTCGTGCCAATATCGAGACGCTGGCTGAGCTTAGTCTGACGATTGAAGAAGAACTGAAGCAGCGAGAATTTGCCGAAGCAATTGGCGCTCTCTACTCCGCACAAGACGCTTTTCATTCAAAGGTCGCGGCCTTCATCGAGACGTATCAAACGAAGTGCGACAGTCTCTAGCTAACGGACGGGAACCAGGTACCGCAGTTGTAGGACAGGCATTCCTGCCTGTCGAACCATTCAATCCCGGCAGGCGGGAGCGCCTGTCCTGCAATTCCCGTGGGGCGTGGATCGCAAGGTTCCGTATTACGATTTTCCTCGAAACCGCCCGTTTAGCTCGGCTGAAGCGGCGTTCTCGGCCAGGAGATTGAAGCTGCCGTCTTTCTGGATGGTTTGGGCGGCGCGAAGGAAAGCGCCCCATGCCGCCAGGGCCAGGCCGGATCCGACGGAAATGCGCCGGACCCCGAGATCAGCGAGCTGGCAGACTGTGAGCTGGCAATTGAAACCGGAAACGAGGACATTGATCGGTTTCGGGGCAATCGCTTTTACGATTTGCTTAATCTCGTTAGGCTCCCGGACGCCGGGAGCGTAGAGACAATCAGCCCCAGCCTCAGCGTAAGAGATAAGGCGATCGAGAGCGACGCGAAATGGATCAGGGCTTCCCACCAGCCAGGCTTCGCATCTCCCGGTCAGCACTACTGGAATTCCTGAAACATCGATGGCATTCCGTGCCGCACGGATGCGATCGACAGCCAGTTTTTTTTGGTAGAGTGGCGCTGTGCTGTTCCCGGTGTTGTCTTCGATCGACAGACCAGACACGCCTTGGGCGATGCAGAGCTTTACATTTGTGGCTACCGCTTCGGGCTCATTGGCGAACCCGTTTAAGAAATCGGCATTCACCGGCAGCGCCGTTGCAGCAGCAATTTCACCAACGTGCCTGAGCACTTCGTCGAGTGAGACTCCACCATCTGGTTTGCCACGGGAAAAAGCGAATCCGGCAGAGGTGGTAGCGAGCGCTTTGAAGCCGAGATGTTCCAGATAAATCGCCGTGCCGACATCCCACGGATTGGGCAGGACAAAACATCCGGACTCATGCAACTCACGAAACTTTGTGACCGTGGGCAATTGCGCGTTTTTCATCCCGCCAATGCTATATGGGAAAGACGCGAGTGCGAGTTTTGCGCTGCGGCATCGTTATTGAACACGAAGCGGCTCGGGGCGGAATCTGATCGCGGCGACAAGCGTGAGGACGACGAACAGGGCCAATACCACGAGCTGAGTGAGTTTAAATGGCGGCTCGCTTTGTGTCGGCGCCATCGCTTTCAGCACGGGGATTTTTTCGAACGACTGCACGATTCCGACAAAGACATTGAAATAGAGAGTAAGGAAAGCGCCGACCACATAAATCCAACGCCAGTGGCCGGCGAGCTGGCGCGAGTAACGCGCGTAGATCGTAAGAGCTAAGACAGGCAACGATATGAGGCCGAGGCCGATTGCTGGCGTGAAACCATGAAACGGAAAAAAGAAACCGGTCACGGTCGTCGCGACCGCAGTGATAAGGAACCCATTTTGTCCAACCATCGAATCGCTTGCCAGAGAGGAGTCCGGATAGAACAACAAAGCCTGTAAAAATTGCAACCAGGCTGATCAGCGTGTGAATGATCGTGTAGACGTGAAGTATCACTGTGCTGTTGTTTTCAAATAGTGATTTCAGTCGCCCCGTCGTCTCATTTTTCGTACGGCGTCGTCAGTTCCTTCTCGTCCGTATCGACCACGAACACGGCCAGCAGCCTTGCCGGTTCGGTCTTGCTCGCGTTCTCACTAACGCTGTGCCGATCACCAGGCATCTCGGAGAAGCTCTCTCCGGCGCGATAAGTAACGGCCGGCCCATTATTGACCGAACTTCGGATCGATCCTTCAAGCACGGTTGCGTAGATGAAAGCAGACTTGGGATGCGTGTGGGCCGATGACGTCCCGCCGGGACCATATTCGACGAGCACACCCTTGATACTTTTGCCAGGCACATTTGGCAGAGCGTGCTCGTAGACGAGCGTGACCTTTGAATTTTCGTCAGCGGCTATCCCTGAGCCCACGCCGAGAGTGGCGACGATGAGTGCGCAAACAATAAGTGAGTAGATGAGGTGCGGCAGCCCGACTGGTTTTGAAGTTCGGATTCGTTTCATTGTGATGTTCTTTCTCGTTGTTTGGTTGTTCTTGTCGTGTTTGGGAAGAGGTCCTTCCTGGGGTTCTTTCTAGGATGTGGAGCGGCTGAGCCACTCCTCGTAATGCGTCGGGCCGAGGCGGGCGTTATCGCCGGGGGTAAGGCTTTGATCGTTCAACTCTGTACCGAAATACAAGGCGTGGACCTCGGTGATCACCTTGCGTGGGTCTCGCGTTGCGCTCAAGAAACGCCGGGCGAATTCATCCATTCGGATCGGTTCGGGACCGGCCACCTCGACCGTACCGTTTAATGGCTCGGCGACTGCGACGTCAGTCAGGGCGGCGGCGACATCATCCGCCGCGATGGGCTGCATGAAACCAGGCGACAACCGAACCGTTTGCCCTTCAGTGGCGGATTGCGCGATGCCCTTTGCAAACTCGAAGAACTGCGTAGAGCGAACGATCGTAAACGGAATCTTCGATGCCTTGATCAGGTTTTCCTGAGCCACCTTCGCGCGCAAATACCCGCTCGCGGGAAGCCGGTCAGCGCCGACGATTGACAGCGCTACGTGGTGCCGTACGCCGGTGGCCGCTTCCGCGGCAAGGAGGTTACGCCCTGCCGTTTCAAAAAACTCCAGCACCGCCTTGTCTTCCCAGGATGGAGCGTTCGCGACGTCAACAACGACCTGAGCTCCTGTTAGCACTTCAGCCAGTCCCTCACCAGTAAAGGTGTTGACGCCGGAGGACGGTGACGCAGCAACTACCTCATGGCTACGCTGGCGAAGGTTGTTCACCAGCTTTGCTCCGATTAATCCGGTGCCGCCAATAACCACGATCTTCATTTTGTTATTCATGTGCGTTTGTTTCTCGAAGGATTTCTTTGGTTCAACGCTTTCGGTTTGTGGGTTTCGCTTAGCCTTTGAAGAACGCGAGCAGATCCACGTTGATGATGTCGGCTTGCGTCGTGATCATGCCGTGAGGTAGATCTTTGTCCAAGCCATTTCGCGCAGGTCTTCAGACGGGAAACCGGCCTTACGCCGAGCGATTACCGGCGGCACCGCTGAAAAGGGAATATAGAAAGTCCTGCGAGTTCACGGGAAGGGCAGCAGCGAGCTTTACGCGAAGGCATACTCTTCAGGTGTTTTTGCCCGCGACGCGAGCGCTGGAA
>QHPP01000121.1 GCA_003219125.1 Verrucomicrobiota bacterium | reverse complement strand
TCGGGAGAGACCGGAGGAGAATTGCGTCAGCTTTTGCGCTGCACCGCCAGGTTTCTGACGTGGTGGAATTTCCCCGCCGGCTCGGCCGTCGTTTTTCATTGAACTGTGGCGGCGTCGCGAACACCGGCAGCGGACAATGCCTTGTCTTCCTGTGCGGCAACTTTCATTCCAGGGGCAAGTTGAAGTTGACCGCGCGTAACGACGGTTTCACCGGGCTTTACACCCTGCGTGATAACAGTCATGTCGCCTTCCTGCCTTTGGCCCGGTTTTACCTGACGAAGATCAAGAGTCGAATCGGACTTCACTACAAAGACATACGGTCCGTTTTGGCCGATCTGAACAGCACTGCTCGGCACGAGCATCGCATTCTTCAGCGTCTCCAAGATCAGTCGTACGTGCACAAACTGCGCAGCCCACAACGCGCGGTCGTGATTTTCAGTAGTGGCGCGCGCTCTCACCGTGCCTGCGCCAGACTGCACCGCGTTGTCGATGAATGTAAGCGCGCCAACGCGGGGTGGGAATTTGTCGTTCTCGGCTTCGGTTAAAACTTGCAATGGCGCTCCGTTCAGGTGCTGGCGCACGAGCGGGATGTCAGGCTCGGCAACAGTGAAATCGGTATAAATCGGATCGAGTCGCTGCACGGTAACGAGTGGAGGGCTGCTCGGCCCAACGAGATTGCCGACATCCACATTACGAATGCTTGTCCGGCCATCGATCGGTGACCGGATAGTACAGTAATCGAGATTTACCTGCGCGACTGCGACGGCAGCATCGGCTTTCATGGCGTTTGCCCTGGCCACGTCATAATCCTGACTGGCGACTACCGCCTTCGTCCGCAACTCCGTTTGTCGCTGAAAGGTGGCGTGCGCCAGAACCGCATCCGCCTGCGCGGAAGCGAGCGCCGCCTCGAATGGACGCGAATCGATTCGGAACAACACATCGCCCTTCTTGACATCGGCACCGTCCTCGAAATCGCGTGAGATAATTTGCCCGCTTATCTGTGCTTGCACCTGCACCGTTTCCGCCGCGGTGCATGTCCCGATTTCATCCAAGTATAGCGGAACATTTTTGGTGATAACTTTAGCCACTGCCACGGACCGAGGCGCTGGCGGCGACGCTGGTTTCTGCCGGCTCGTAATGGCGCGAATCGCCAAAAGCACAGCCAGAAACGCGACAATACCGCCTACAAAATAAACGCGCTTGCGACCATAACGTCGTTCAAGGTGTGTGACACGCTCACGCATGGCGGTATTTACGTCAGCCAGCGTGCTCATTTGTGTCTCCCTCCATCTCCATTCGTGACGGGCGCGCGATCGATCCGTTCGCGCACATGGTTCAGTACACGCATGCAGACCTCCATGTCACGTGTTGGAATATCCTTGATCAACTCACGCCGAAGCTTTAGCGCCGTCGCATTAATCCGAGTGATCACACGCTCGGTCCGAGGTTGCAGATGCACGGTTTTACAACGTCGATCGCGTGCTGAATTCTTGCGCACGACCCACCCTTCTTTCTCCAGGCGATGAAGCAAGCTGACTAGCGTTGGTTCTTCAATGCCGGTGCGTTCCGCGATCTGCGATTGGGTCAGCGGTTCAGGCGCCCGGGAGAGATGGATGAGCGTGCGCCACTTTGCTTGGCTCAGGCCCATCGGTTTGAGCCGCTGATCGAGCTTGATCCGCCAGGCTCTGGCGGTACCGCCGAGAAGGGGCCCAAACGTCTCGGGATCAAATTTTCTCATGAGATGCGAAAGATCGTTAGCAGGCTAACGATTCCGCCCTTAATCAGATGCTTTTGCCTACTTGTCAACCACCGTCAGCGCGAGGATGGAACAGAAAAAAGAATCGCCTCGTGCTGGCGGTAATCGACGATGCGCAAGACCAGCTGGGCCCGGCTCGGCGACCAGCGCCTCGTCGTCTGCGCTTCGGTTTCGTTCTCGCCCTGCACCAGGAAAAACTTCGTATCGGCCGGCAGTTGCTCGATGGTGCTGACATAGCGAATGGGTGCGTGGACATAGAACAAATACGGCTGGTATTTCGGGTTGACGGCATAGAGCAGGACGCTCGATGGAATGATGGCGTCTATTTGCCGAGCGTGTTGGCGAACCTTTTCGTGTTTGCGCAAATACGGGACACCAATCAGGCCGTAAGTCAGAAGCCCAATGCAACCGAGGCCGACGAAAAGGGCAGTAACATTGTTACGCACGTTTGGAGTAAACCTTTTGCCGGAGAGCCAACGCGGCCAGTGCAGGTTTTCGTGCGCCAACAGTTCGCCGAACCACCACGCGGCCGGACCGAGCGCTGGCATGGCGTAACGCGGCAAGGCGCCCGGAATCACGTTCACCAGCACAAACGGGGCAGCGATGCCGAGCAAAAGCGCAAAATGGCGCCGCCGCAATTCCGTTGGCTTATCGAATTGAAGGAGAGCGAGCGGCAACCATGGCAGGAAATAAACGAGACCGCGTGGAATGTTCATGATCCAGGAAGTAAATTGGAATCCACTGCCGGAAACGCGGCCGGTGTATTGGCGCGACCAAACGTGCGCGACGCGCGCCGAATCCGAGAGCAAAAACGCTGGCAGCGCCCAGGCGGTAAACATTCCAAGCATCACGACGAGAGCGATGAAATGGTCGCGAGTTGCGAGCAACGCCAGCTTGCGATCATTCCAGAGTAGCGCGACCACGGGCCCGTAAAAAAAGAGCAGATGCGGAAGCGGACCTTTCGTCAGCATGGCCAGCCCCAGAAAAACTGCTGGCAGCAGCCACAGCCGCCGACCTGTTTCTTCCGCGCGATAAGCCGCGATCCAAAAAATAAAGGCGAGCGCAGTTAACGAGACGTAGATGGCTTCGATTTCGATCAAACGGCCCTTTTCAATATTCCCGGCGTTAACCAGCCAGATCATCGCCGCCAGCAACGATCCCGTCGTCCCAAGCGCGCGCCGCCCCCGCGTGACGAAAGTGAGCGCGACCGCCAAAATCGCCAGGGCTGAGGGAAGACGCGCCGTCCATTCGCTGCGAACGCCGGTCAGTTTGAAAGAAGCAGCCACGATCCAGTTGACCAGCGGTGGTTTGCGAAAGTAGGGCTCGCTTCCGACATGCGGCACAAGGTAATTGCCGGTCTGCAACATGGTGACGGCCGGCAAAATTCGCCGGCCTTCTTCCCCGCGAATTTCGAGCGACCCCAGACCGGGCAGGTAAATCGCCGCCCAGACCAAGAGCACTACGTGGGTGCGGCGGCGCTGCCACCATTTGGCGAGAAAGATCTTTCGCCAGGTGCGGCGTCCAGGTCTGGGTTGATGCATAGCTGCGATTTTCACGGCTGGAGCGGTGGTTGCCAACGGATTTTCACGCCGGCCCCGGTCATCCCGAGGGTAAGTCGAGGGATCCCGAGGAAGTTACCTTAGAGCTTACTCATCGGGATCCCCTCGACTTACCCTCGGGATGACCGCCTTCGAGGACGCACTCTGCATTGACCCTGTCACCTTGACGAAAAGCCAGAGTAAATTAAATTAGCTGACTCTAGACCGCGCGACGTTGGAGTGGGAGCTGGTGTCCCACTCTTTTTTGTCTGGCGGTCTCGAGCTGTTTTTATGAACGCGGAATTTATAGCAATGCTGGATTATCTCGAGCGTGAGCGCGGGATTAAGCGCGAGATTTTGCTCGAAGCGGTCTCGAATGCATTGCTGTCTGCCTCCAAGAAAAGCGTGAGCGCTTCGCGGGAACTGCGCATCGACATTAACCCGAAGACCGGGGAGATTCGTGCCCTCGCTAATTTGATCGTGGCGGACAAGGTGACGAATCCGCAGGACGAAATTTCGGAAACTGCAGCCCGTCGAATCAAATCAGACGCAAAAGTCGGCGACGTCGTCGAAGTGGAAGTGACGCCCAAAAATTTCGGGCGCATCGCTGCGCAAACAGCCAAGCAGGCGATGATGCAACGCATTCGCCAAGTCGAGAAGGAAATGATTTACGAGGAGTTCAAGGACCGCGCGGGCGAAATCGTGAGCGGGACGGTGCGCCGGTTTGATCGTTCGGATGTAATTCTCGATCTCGGAAAATTCGAAGCGATCATGCCGCAACGCGAGCGCGTGGTAGTGGAAGATTACAACGTTGGCGACAGATTACGCGCTTACGTGGTAGCGGTGGACAATGGAATTCGTGGACCGGAGATCATCGTCTCTCGCAGTCATCCGAACTTTGTGCGGCGTTTGTTCGAACTCGAAGTGAGCGAAATTGCCGACGGCACGGTCGAGATTCGCGGCATCGCGCGGGAAGCGGGTTATCGGACGAAGATCGCGGTCTGGAGCGCGAACGAGAAAGTCGATCCAGTCGGCGCATGCGTAGGGATGCGCGGATCGCGGGTAAAAAACATCGTACGCGAACTCAATAATGAGAAGGTAGACATCATTCGCTGGAGCTCCGACCCGAAGGAATTTGTGCTCGAGGCATTGAAACCGGCGAAGGTAAAAAATCTCACCTTCGACACGGAGAAGAAGAGTGTGACGATTGCGGTTGACGAAGATCAGCTTTCCCTCGCGATTGGAAAGAAAGGTCAGAACGCGCGCCTGACGTCACGATTGACCGGTTGGGAAATCAATATTCAAAAGGACACTTCAGCTACGACTGTGGTCGAGCAAAAAGTGGCGCAAGCGGCGCAAAGTTTGTCGAGTGCGCTGCCCATTACCGAGGAACAGGCGACGACGCTGGTGAAGTCGGGATTCACCAATCTGGAGGGATTGCGTGACGCCGACGTGCAGGATTTGGTAGATGTTTTGGGAATCGACGAAGCGAAGGCTCGCGAAATCCACGAAGCGGTGAAGGAACCGGAACCCGCTCAGTAGTTATGGCTCTCCGCTGAGGAGCTCAGGGCCATGAGCAGAAATTTTGAGAAACGAGATGGCAACGAAAAGCACGACGAAATCGCCGGCGCGCAAGACGGCAACGACAGCGCGCAAACCGGTGAAGACTGTTCCTCAAAAAGGGCCGCTGCCTAAAGGTAAAGAATCGAAAGCAAAGGCTGCGGAAAAACCGGCGCGCCCTACCGCTCCGGCAAAAGAGAAAGTCGCGCCCGCTCAGATCACTACGGCCGGGTCGGAGAAAACCGAAGAGAAGCCTAAGTCAGCGAGCAAGATGGAATCGGTTTCATTGATCGATAAACCGAAAGCGAAATCTACCGACGGCGCCCCAAAGGCCAGGACAACATTTTTGCCCCCGATTTCGAAACTAGTCGCGAAACCCGGGCTTACCGCCGCGCCGCCACCGCCGGTCGAACTACCGCCTCCGCCCCCTGCTTCGGTTACCGATGTTGCTCCTGTTTCTTCAACCGACGGGCAAGCCACGGAAGTTGCTCCTCCGGTCGAGGAAGAACCGAAGAACGTCATCACGATCAAGCCGCCCATCATTGTCAAAGAGCTGGCGACGCAGCTCGGAATGAAAAATTTTCAGCTGATCAAAGAGCTGATGGACGATTTCAACATCTTCGTAAACGCCAACCAGACGGTCGAACCCGATGTTGCGACAAAGATTGCGGAGCGGCACGGATTCGTGCTGGAAAAAGAGCGGCGAGAAAAGGGCGGCGGCGTCCATAAGGAAGAAAAGGTTGTCGTTGCGCCGCCACCTCCGGAGCCAGCGAAAGAGGAGGAACTCAAGCCCCGCGCGCCCATCATTACATTCATGGGCCACGTCGATCACGGCAAAACGTCATTGATGGATGCGATTCGAAAAACGCGGGTCGCCGCGGGCGAAGCGGGCGGGATTACGCAGCACATCGGGGCCTATCGCGTCGAGTACAAAGGCGAGCCCATTACTTTTCTCGACACTCCAGGTCATGCCGCATTCACCGCCATGCGTGCGCGGGGTGCCTCGGTCACCGACATTGTCGTGCTGGTGGTGGCAGCCGATGACGGGCTGATGCCGCAGACGATTGAAGCAATCAATCACGCCAAAGCGGCCCCGCATGTCAAAATCATGGTCGCGATCAATAAAATCGATCTGGCGTCGGCCAATATCGATCGGGTGAAGAAACAACTTCAGGAACGCGAGCTGACGCCGGAAGATTGGGGTGGCGAAACCATTACGGTTCCGGTCTCGGCTACACGCGGAACCAATATCGATCAACTTCTTGAGATGATGACATTGCAGGCTGAAGTGATGGAACTGAAGGCATCGCCGACCGCGAAACCGCGCGGCACTGTGATTGAAGCGCAGGTAGAAGCGGGGCGCGGACCGACCGCTACCGTTATTGTCCAAATGGGAACACTGCGCGTGGGCGACCCTTTCATTTGCGGCGATTTCAGCGGTAAAGTGAAATCGTTAATCGATGATTGCGGTCAGCCAGTGAAAGCGGCGGGGCCGTCGATGCCGGTGAAAGTTCTTGGATTCACCGGATTACCCAATGCGGGCGACGAACTACTGGTGATGGATTCGGAGCGCGAAGCCAAACAACTGAGCGAAGAACGGCTGGAATCGAAGCGCGCCGGCAAACTGGCGACACCGCAGCGCGCTACTCTCGAAACATTATTGGAAGCGGCCGACGGCAAGAAAATCTTGCGCATCGTCTTGAAAACCGACGTGCAAGGGTCGCTGGAAGCTTTGACCAGCGCGCTCAATCAGATCGAGAGCAAGAAAGTCGACCTGGAAATTATCCACGCCGGAGTCGGGCCGATTTCGGAAAACGATATTCTACTGGCGAGCGCGTCCAACGCGGTCGTCGTCGGCTTCAACATCAAAGTGGAAAATATGGCAGTGACCGCGGCGAAACACGAAGGAGTGCAGGTCAAACTTTACTCGATCATTTACGAGCTACTCGATCAGATCAAAGAAGCGATGGCAGGCCTGCTCGAACCGGAACATCGGGAATCGGTCATTGGCCACGCCGAAGTGAAACAAATCTTCCAGTTGAGCAGAGGGATCGTGGCCGGATGTCTCGTCACCGATGGCCGCATTGCGCGCACGGCACGCGCGCGTGTCCTGCGACGCCGTCAGCCGGTTTACGATGGTGGCCTTGCGACTTTGCGCCGGTTCCAGGACGACGTGAAAGAGGTGCGCTCGGGACTCGAATGCGGAATAAAGCTGGGAGATTTTAGCGAATACCAGGTAGGCGACATTATCGAGTGCTACGTGCTCGAGCAGATCGCGCAGAAATTGTGACCAACCCGTTGAAGCGTTGAAGAGTCGAAGCGGGAAAACGGGCCCGCTTCCAAGCTTCATCGCTTCGACCTCCTCCAATGAAACATCGATTATTGCGCGTAAATGAAATACTCAAACGCGAGCTCAGTGGAATTATCACGCGTGAAATGAAATTCGAGAAGGGCCTGGTCACCATCAATCAGGTGGACGTGACCTCCGACCTGAAAAGCGCGCACGTTTTTGTCAGCGTCCTCGGCACGGCCGGCGCGGGCGTAATCAAACAGCTCGAGGCGCATCGCGCTGCCTTGCAATCCGCCCTGGCCAAGCATGTGGTCTTGAAATACACCCCCCATCTTGTTTTCCATCTCGATGACTCGATCGAACGCGGCACGCGCATCATCGAAATCATGCAGGAGATTGAATCCCCCCGCGAAAGCAACGCGTGAACGAGCGCGACGCCAGGTTTGCCGAAATTGGTCGTGCCTTGCGCGAACATAACAAATTCGCGGTGCTAAGTCATGTGCGCCCGGATGGAGACGCACTCGGGAGCACGCTGGCGCTCACGTTATCGCTGAAAGAACTCGGCAAAGATGTCCGGGCCTGGAATGAGGAGGGAATGCTGGAGAAATACGGCTTTCTGGCGCGGTCCGACCTATTAACCAAACCCCCGAGCGCGCCGGAAGATTTTGATGTGGCGATTGCACTCGATACCGCAGTGCAGAACCGCCTCGGCGCAACCACCGCCGCCGTCGGCAGTGCTAAACTCTGGATCAATATCGATCATCACCCGAGTAATCCGCGTTACGGCGATCTTGTTTACATCGATCCGACTTCGCCAGCGACCGGCCAAATTCTTTTTGAATTCCTAACGAACCAAAAATTCCCGATCACACCGGCAATCGCGGAAAATCTTTACGCCGCGATCTCTACCGACACCGGTTCGTTTCAGTATCCCAATACGACCACGCGTACGTTCGAGATCGCGGCGGAGCTGGTTCGTTGCGGGGTCGACGTTGGACGAATCAGCCAGTTGCTTTACGAAAATTTTCCACGCCGGCGCATCGAGCTGCTGCGCGACCTATTGGATACCATGCGGTTCGGGTGCGACGGAAAACTAGCGTGGTTCAGCTTGAGCAAGGCGTCCGCCATTGCGCTTGACGTGATTCCGGAAGATAACGAAGGCTTAATCGATCATTTGCGCGCAATTCGCGGCGTGGTCGTGGCAATTTTCTTCGAAGAACTGGCCGATGGAAAAGTGCGCGTCAGCATGCGCTCGAAAAATGAAGCGCTCGATGTCTGCGCGATTTGCACACAGTTTGGTGGTGGCGGCCATGTCCTCGCCGCCGGGGCGCGCGTTCGCGGGACATTGCCGGAAGTAGAGAAAAAAATCGTGGAACAAGCCTGTGCAGCAATCGAGCGCAACACCTGATGGCGTTCTGCTGGTGGACAAGGCCGCAGGGATGACGTCGCACGATGTCGTCGCGTTGGTGCGGCGACGTTTGCAAATCCGGAAAGTCGGTCACTGCGGCACGCTCGATCCGATCGCCACCGGTCTCCTGCTGCTCACCCTCGGACGCGGTACAAAAATTCAGGATCTGCTCATGTCTGAGGACAAGGAATATGCCGGAACCATGATGCTCGGAGTCGCAACGAGCACACAGGATAAGGAGGGTGAAATCATCGAGCAACGCGAAGTACCGGCTTTCGACGAAAAAACCATTCGCGCCGCGTTTGAGAAATTTCGCGGCGATTTTTATCAAACTCCGCCGATGGTCTCCGCCATCAAACACGCCGGTGTTCCGCTTTACAAACTCGCGCGTCAGGGGAAAACAATCGAGCGCGAGCCACGGTTGGTGCACGTTTATCGTTACTCCATCGATCGGGTCGGATTGCCTGAAATCGATTTCACCGTTGTCTGCAGTAAAGGGTTTTATGTTCGCACTTACGCGCACGACATCGGGGTGGAACTCGGTTGCGGCGCCCATCTCTATTCGCTACGACGAGTGAAATCGGGTCGATTCGATGTCGCGAACGCAATTTCGGTTGAGCAGATTAAAAATGGGGAACCCTCTGAAATTGCCGCGCGGGTGCTCTCCTTGCCGCAGGTTTCGCGAATGCGAGGAGCGTGAACGGCGAAGTAATGAAGCGATGAAGTAGTGGAATGATGAAGTAAGAAGGAATGACGAAATCCGAAGGCATGCGTGATGCGTGAACGTAACGATGCATTTTGGTTGAATACCGAAACGCTGCTTAAACTTGACGGCTTTAAGCCGTCAAGTTTTCGAGAAAGAGCGGACACTATGCCGGTTTACGATTTGGAAGTAGAGGGCGGAGCTCTGCGACGCCACCTCCACGTTCTAGGCTCGCAGGAGCCCGCCCCTCCAGTGCCGCTAGCTTCGCGAATGCCGCAAGCGTGATGGAAATCGTTCATTCCACCACCGATCTCGCGCAGTTGGAGGGTCCGCTCTTCCTCGCCATCGGCGCCTTCGATGGCGTGCATCTCGGTCACCAGGCCGTCATCTCCACTTCCGCGCGGCATGCCCATTCCGAAGATGGAACCCCGGTTGTTGTCACCTTCGATCCACATCCAGCCAAAGTTTTACGGCCAGAGAATCCGCCGCATCTCATAACCTCCACGCCGCACAAGATCGCATTGATCCGCGCTCTTGGGGTCGGACACTTGCTGATCATTCCTTTCGACAAAAATTTCGCCCAAACCGAGGCGGAAGATTTCGTTGCGCAACTGACCGAGAGCGCCAAGCCGCTGTGCGAAATTTGTGTCGGCCATGAATGGTCGTTCGGGAAAAATCGGACCGGCAATCTCGCGCTTCTGCGCAAGCTCGGTAGCCGGTATCACTTCAACGTTGTCGGAATCCCGCCAGTGAAAGTAAATGCCGCGGTTGTAAGCAGCACCGCCATTCGCGCCCGAATTGAGCGCGGCGATTTCGCCGGCGCGGCCGCAATGCTCGGTCGCGACTACACCATTCTCGGCACGGTCAGGAAAGGTTCAAAACTGGGTCGACAACTCGGTTTTCCGACGGCGAATTTGAGCGCGCACAGTGAACAATTTCCGCCCAATGGCGTTTACTTCGTCGAAGCCTGGTTTGAAGGCGTGCTCCATCATGGCGTCGTCAATGTCGGATTCCGGCCAACCGTATCGGGCGAAAAAGCCGAGCGCACGATCGAAGTTCATCTCCTCGATTTCCATCGCGACATTTACGGCGGCGATATCGAAATAAAATTCGTACAATTTCTCCGGCCGGAGAAAAAATTTGAAAACGTTGAGGCACTCGGAAAACAAATCGCGGCTGACGTGAAGAAAGCGCGCGAACTTTGCGCAGCGTGACCTAAACGGTCATGTCGTGCGTTCGCGTGAGGGCAGCCCAGAGGCCGGCAATTGTCATCCCGGTCCCGCAGGCGAAGATCAGAAGAAGCAGTTGCAGCGGTCTTAAACCCGATACCCGCGCGCATGCATCGTGCACGAACATTCCTTCACCCGACGCGAAATACGCGATCACCACCGACACAATCGTCGCCGCGAAAATAATGAAAGCGCGCTGCGTGCTCCAGGAGAAGCGCCGGCGCGGAAGCTGTTTCATCACTCGACCAGTAAAGCCCGCGTCATCGATATAGCGCGTCTCGTCACGCAATCGCGCATCGAGTAAATTATCGAGTGGGTCGTTCATTCAGTGGCCCAGGCAGCTAGCATTTTCTTCAATTTCTCGCGTCCGCGCAAGACATTCGTCTTCACCGTTCCCAGCGGGATATCGAGAACACGGGCCGCTTCATCATGAGACAACCCATTCTGGCAGCAAAGGGTGACGGCAGTGCGCTCGTGCAGCGGTAAATTAGCCAGCGCGTTCATGAGATCGTGACGCAATCCCGGATCCGTCGTTTGTGGATCAACCTCGGCTTGTAATTGGCTTTCATCGATCCCGACAAGTTCTTTACGCTTGCGGGCGTTCTCGCGGAAAACGTTATAGGCGATTCGGTAAAGCCAGGTGGAGAATTTCGCTTCGCCCCGGAAACTCCGAATGTTTTTGTAAGCCCGAATGAATGTTTCCTGGGCCAGATCATCCGCCAGTTCCACGTCGGCGCGCACGAGCTGGCGCAAAAGACCGCGTACGGGCGATTGATGACGGCGAACCAGCTCGCCAAAAGCGTGCTGGTCACCTTTAACAATAACTCGCGCGAGCAGGTCGGCATCGGTCAGCTCCACATCATTGTTTCAACGCTTTCTCATCGCGATAAGCAAGCCGCCACGCCAGCAGATAACCCAGACCAATCAAGCCGGGAATCAAACCGAGTGCCCAGACGCCGTTGTCCCAACCGGCACTGATTCCGAAAAACATGACCACACCCACGCCGATCGAGACGAGCACGATGCCGCGGCGCAAATCGTACCACGGGCGCACGGTTACCGGCGCAGCCGCGGGCGAGGAGAGCAATTCCGGCGGAACCGGCTGACCCTTCTCCACCATCATCCGCACGGTACGATGCAACGAACGCGTCTTGGCCCAGCCGCTGAACATGATGACGGCTACAATCGCGACTGGAAACCCAAACACGGCTAGCAAACTGATAATGACGATCGGAAGAACACTTTCCGGTATGTCGTCTCCATGATGGCGATTGGAATCGCGTTTCTCGCCGTCGCTCCCATCGACCGTTATCCCAAATCCTTTGTGTTTAAATTTCCGATCGACCCGTTCCTTAATCTTGTCCGCAAATTGATTCGTCGCGGACGGTGTGGCCGAAATCGCGGGAGAAACAGAAACAGCGGGAGTAGCCGTTGCCGTCGCCGCGACCGTGGGCGACGGAGCCGGCGTTTCTGGCGTGGCGGCAGGTGTTTGTGCGTAGATGGCCAGCACCAGCCCAAAAGTGGCGGCGCCGCCAAGAACGAATGCTTTCATAGTTTTCATTTGCCTATGAGATGCAGAAAAAAGCCAGTTCGGATTCAAGAAAATGAGACCCAGTTTGCCCTCAATCGGAGTTTAGGCTGGCATGCGGCTCCGCAGAGCGTCGCCCTACCAGGGAGGTTGGAGAACGCACCTTGGTAGGGCTAGACTTCGTCGAGCCGCGACGCCCCCGACCGGGAAGAGAGCGGGTGACGAGACTCGAACTCGCGACGTCCTCCTTGGCAAGGAGGTGCTCTACCACTGAGCTACACCCGCGCAAAGTGGGCTCAAATAATCGCTCGCGCCTTCCCCAGCGCAACATTTTTTGCTGTAGCCTCGTCGAAACGGTTAAGGAGAAATAGGCGTTTGGCATAAACACCTCTACAATGGTCATTCCGAGAGTTAGTCGCTTCGAATGACCATGATTTCACCTGCTTTTGAAGAGTTCAGAAAGCTCGCAAGCCGCGGCAATCTGATTCCTGTCGTCGCTGAGATCGTCAGCGATGTCGAAACGCCCGTTGGCGCATTCCAAAAAATTGGCCGGGATGGATTTTCGTTCCTTTTCGAATCAGCCGAGCGCAACGAGGAATCGGGACGCTTCTCGTTTATCGGCATTAATCCGTTATTAATCCTTAGCCAGCGCGAGGGTAATCTAACTATTCGCGAAAAGTCTGGCGGCGTCACCAATGGGAAAACCTCCGATCCTCTCTACGAAATGCAAAAGGTCCTCGGCGAACTCCGCTTTGTTCCGCGCGACGACGTTCCCCATTTTCAAGGCGGTGCGGTCGGCTTCGCCGGCTACGACGTGGTTAGATTTTTCGAACCAAAGGTGCCGATCCATCCCCGCGGCGACCTCGAATTGCCGGAAATGATGTTTATGGTCGCGGGGACGCTTATCGTCTTCGATCACCGTTTCCGCCTGATGCGCATCATCGTGTCGGCCGATCTTCGAAAGCAAAGCTTGGACGATGCTTATGCCGGTGCCAGCGAACAAATCACGACGCTTTTGGAAAAACTCGCCGCGCCATCGCGATTGCAACCGATCGCGGCACCAGCTGCAGGAGACACGCCTGCCGCCACAGGATTCAAGAGCAATACCAGCGAGTTCGAAAAAATGGTTCTCCGCGCAAAAGAATACATCGCCGAGGGCGATATTTTCCAAGCCGTGTTGTCGCAACGATTCGAGTCGGAATTTTCGGGCGATCCGCTCGATCTATATCGTTGCCTACGCTTTGGAAACCCTTCGCCCTACATGTTTTTGCTGAACTTCGGCGATGAGTTTTGCGCGCTCGGCAGTTCGCCTGAATTGCATGTGCGAGTGCGCGGTCGCACCGCGGAACTTCGGCCGATTGCGGGGACGCGTCCGCGCGGCGGCGACAGCCTCTCCGACGAAGCAAACGCGCGCGAATTGCTCGCCGATCCGAAAGAGCGCGCCGAACACGTGATGCTGATCGATCTGGCACGCAACGATCTGGGCCGGATCGCGCAAATCGGTAGCGTCCGTGTGACGGAACAAATGACGATCGAACGTTACAGCCACGTCATGCATATCGTGTCGCATGTTGAGGCGCGTTTGCGCGATGGTTTGAGCGCCTTCGACGCCTTTCGCTCCACTTTTCCCGCAGGTACCGTTTCGGGTGCACCGAAAATTCGTGCGATGCAAATTATCGCCGAGCTCGAGCAAACGCGGCGCGGATTTTATGCGGGGGCGGTCGGCTGGTTTGGTTTCGATGGGAATTGCGATAGTTGCATCGCGTTGCGTTCGGTGGTTTTGAAAAATGGAAAAGCGTTTGTACAAGCCGGCGCCGGGATCGTGGCCGATTCCGAGCCGGCGCGCGAACGCGAAGAGACCGAGCGCAAGGCGATGGCGGTCCTCGCCGCAATCGCACGCGCGAAAAAACTGTAGCGGCGGGCGTGTCGCCTGCGAGAATTGGAATGCAGCCGGCACGGCTGCCACTGCAAAAGATGCTTCTCCTGATCGATAATTACGATTCGTTCACCTATAATCTCGCGCAGATTTTCGGTGAACTCGGCGCCGAAGTTTTGGTGAAACGCAACGATGAGATCGGCCCGGCAGACATTCGAAAATTTGTTCCGGAACGCATTTGTATCTCGCCCGGACCGGGCCGGCCGCGCGACGCGGGAATTAGTTGCGATGTCATTCGCGAATTCGGGCCGCACATTCCGATGCTCGGCGTTTGCCTCGGTCACCAATGCATCGGTGAAGTTTTCGGCGGCGAGATTGTGCGTGCCCCGAAATTGATGCACGGGAAAACTTCCGCTATTTCGCACCATGACGCGGGCGTTTTTAAAGGCATGTCGCAACCGTTCGATGCTACTCGTTATCATTCCCTCGTGGTAAAGCGCGATAGTCTGCCGGATTCATTCATCATCACCGCAGAATCCGACGACGGTGAAATTATGGGGCTGCAGCATTGCGAATTTCCGATTCACGGGGTGCAATTTCATCCGGAATCGATTTTGACCGGCGAAGGGAGAAAGTTGCTCGCAAATTTTCTGCGGCTGTCATCCCGAGGCGGAACATAGACCTTTGGTCTGTGGGCCCAGCGGAGTACCACTACGCTGCGGGATATCAGCCGACAGAATGTCCGCTGGGCGGACCGGCGTCGACACCTATGTTCCTCTAACTCAGCAAAAAGTTGCCCGCGAATTTTCTTAATTTGTCATCCCGAGCCCACGCGAGGATCCCGGGGCGAAAACTTAAAGGTAACTTCCACGGGATCCCTCGGCTTTCGCTCGGGATGATGGAGCGTGAACGCGAAGATATTCCGTCATCCTGAACGGAGTGAAGGACCTCACAGTTCGTGATTACGCACACTTAATCGCGTGACCTAATGACCAATCGAGAGGTCCCTCGCCGTCTGCGACTCGGGATGACGCGCGCTGGCGTCCGATAAGACCTCGCTCAATCCAATCAGCTAATCACTTCGTGGATCGTGCGCACTTCCTTCGCCATTTGCTCGAACTCGTCGAGCGTGAGGGCCTGCGCGCCATCAGAAAGTGCTTCTTCCGGCTTGCAATGCACCTCGATCATCAAACCATCGGCGCCGACCGCAACTCCGGCACGCGCCAGCGGGGTGACCATGTAGTTTTTGCCGGTGCCGTGCGAAGCATCAATGATTATGGGCAAATGCGAAATACGTCGCACTGCCGGCACGGCGGCGAGATCCAGGGTGTTGCGGGTGTGCTGGGCGAAGGTGCGGACACCACGTTCGCAAAGAACGACTTGGTAATTGCCTTCCGCCATAATGTATTCCGCCGCGAGCAACCATTCCTCCAATGTCGCCGCCATCCCTCGTTTGAGCAGGACGGGGAGCTTTGAACGCCCGACCCGTCGAAGCAGAGTGTAATTTTGCATGTTGCGCGCGCCGATTTGAATCATGTCGGCATATTTTTCGACGAGATCGACGCCTGGCTCGTCCAGCGCCTCGCTAACGATTCTTAGACCAAATTTCTCACGAACTTCCACCAGAATCTTCAATCCCTTCTCGCCCAAACCGGCGAAGGCATAAGGTGAGGTGCGTGGTTTGAAGGCGCCGCCACGAAAAAATTTTGCGCCAGAATTTTTCACGACCTCGGCGATGGCAAAGGTCTGCTCGCGTGTTTCAATCGCGCACGGCCCGGCGATCATGGCGAGTGAGCCATTTCCGATTTTCGCACCACCGATATCGACAATGGTGCGGTCCTGCTTCAGATCGAGCGTGATCAGCTTGTAAGGTTTGCTCACGCGAATGGCTTCGGCCACGCCGGGCAGGTTTTCGAAATGCTGCAAACTGATCGCGCCCTTGTTGCCGGTGATGCCGATAGCGGTGCGGGTGGCGCCGGGCATGGTATGCGCGCGCAAACCAAGCGACTCAATCACGCGGACGACGCCGGCGATTTCCGCTTCGGTGGCATTGGCATTCATCACGACGAGCATAAGCGAGCTTCCTTTTTCCTATGCAATGGCGCTCGCTGCAAGCCAGTCTCGCGCTGCCTCCACATCCACGTCTGTCAATTCGTGACCGCTTTCCTGCATTCGCACCTCAACGTCGGCCTTTCGCTCGCGCAACAATTCGGCCAGCGCGTTGACCTCCTGTGCCGTAGCAATCGGATCGAAACGCCCGCCGCAGATCAGGACGGCACAATTTCTTAAGGTGATATCCGGCGGACGTGAAAGGGGCACCATTGGTCGAAACAGGATCGCGCCGCGAAATTTCAATAAGCCGAGCAGCATCATCGCCGAGGCGATGTTCGCTCCGTTGGAATAGCCGATCGCGACCAGCGTATTCAGGTCGAAACCGTGTTTCTTCGCCGCAGCGGAAACAAAATTCGCGAGTTCGTGCGCACGCGCGACAACATCTTTTTCATCGAAAACGCCCTCGGCCAGCCGTCGAAAAAATCGCGCGGCACCATTTTCCAAAACTTTTCCCCGCGGACTGAGCAAAGACGCCTCGGGATCGATGGCGCGACCGAGCGGAAGCAAATCATTTTCGTTTCCGCCGGTGCCGTGCAGCAAGAGCAGTGTTCGATCGCCAGTCCCGGGAATAAATCGATAGGCGAAATCGTTCATGAAGCGGCCGAGTGGTGAAGATGAATTGTGGGAAGCACGCGCTCGATCTCGTTGCGCTTTGGCTCATAAACAGGCGGAAGTTTTAAGGTTTCGCCCAAGGCATCGACCGGTTCATCGATGAGGAATCCGGGCCTGTCGGTGGCAATCTCAAACAAGATGCCATTCGGTTCCCTAAAATAGATGGAGTGAAAATACTGGCGGTCGATTACGGGCGTAACGTCGAGACCTCGCGCGACAAGCTGCTTCCGCACCCGCAACTGTTCTTCGTCATCCGCCGCGCGAAAGGCAATGTGATGAACCGTGCCAACCGCGATCTGGCCGAAGCCAGCTTCGGATGACAACAGATCGATTTCCGAGGATGCGGATGAGCCGCTGCCGCGGAAACGCCGTCGATTATTTTCTTCCGCAACAAACTCGAATCCGAGAATCTCGGCGAGCAGTTGTCCAGTCTTCTCCGGTTTCCTGACTTCGAGCGTTGGCGGGGCCAACCCGACGATTCGGACATCCCGAGCAACCTCGAGGGATCCCGGGGAAGGTGCCTTAAAGGTTCCGCGACGGAATTCCTCGACGTTGCCCGGGATGACAACGAGCTCAAGCTGCAATCCATCGGGATCGAGAAAACGCAGCGCGACGTTTCCGAAGCGCCCGCCAATTTCCTCGGCGATCACATGATTTGCACGCAATCGTTCCTTCCAAAACGCAATCGAATTGGGCGGAACAGCGAAGCTGACCGTGGTCACCTGCCCGCTCCCGCGAGCGCCTCGTCGCGCTCCCGGCCAGGGGAAAAAGGTAATGATCGTTCCGGGGCTCCCGATTTTATCGCCAAAATAAAAATGGTAGCTCCCGGGATCGTCGAAATTTACGGTCCGTTTGACCAGCCGCAGTCCGAGCGTCTCGGTATAAAAGTCGAGATTGAGTTGCGGATCTCCCGCAATCGCGGTGATGTGATGGATGCCGGCGCTGCGCATGGGGAAATTGGAAGGCGAAAGGGTAGCGTGGCCGGAAAATTTAGCGACGAAATTTTAAACTTGTCGCGGACGGGAAAACGAGCTTTAAACTTTCTGTATGAAGACTGTTTGCCTCGCGCTGTTGGCGGCAGCAATGGCAGCGCCCCTCGCTCTGGGGGCGCCGAAAGAAGAGAAAACAAAGTCAACGAAATGGAAGATTACGGGGCAGCTCGAAGAAGCCTGTTCCTGCAACGCAGCCTGCCCGTGCTGGTTTGATTCCAAGCCGACCCGGGCGACGTGCGGCGGCAATCAAGTTCTTTTTATTCAAAAGGGCAATTACGGAAACGTGAAACTCGATGGACTGGCCGTTGCCAATTACGCCCAGAGCCCGGAAAACCAGACGATGATGGATTCCTTCGGGAAGTGGAATTTTTCTACGAATTATATCGACGAAAAAGCCAATCCCGAGCAGCGCAAAGCGTTGGAAGCAATTGCGGCAGTTGTGCTGCCTTCGAATAACGGCTCGAAGAATTTCAAAACTGTTTACGTTCCAATCACGCGTAAAATCGAAGGCAAAGACCACATCATTACCATCGGTAACGTCGCCACATTTAGCGGCCATTTGGTCGAAGGCGGTCTCGGCGGTTCGTCGAAGATCACCAATCCGCCGGGCGCCGATCCTCTTCATCATCAATACGCGCAGGGCAAGACGACAAAGATGACCTACAACGATTCTGATCAGAATTGGGATTGGACCGATACGAATTACATGCTCGGAACCTTCACACTCGACAGCGATCAGTACGCGAAGTTTGTCGCCGGGTTGGCGCAGAAAATGGCGAAGAAGGAAAAGACTGAGAACGCGGAGAACAAATAATTTTTTGGTGTTGGGTTAATGTTCGTTTGGCGAAAGCGAGCCAGCGCGGTCTGGCTCGCAGCCAACGAGGCGGCGTTGGGTGAAGTTGCGGGCCAGCGGCTCGCGATTCTTTCGAGGCCGGGTCGCAAAAATGCGATGGTGGAGATTGCGGGCAGCAGCCGGCGCGATTTGGAGAAAATTCGTTCCCGCTTTGGCGGTACGATCGAACAGTTGCCGCACGATTGGCTGAGAAGATTTTCGAAAGCACATGCGATCAAACCGATCAGAATCGGAAAGCGGCTGATTATCTACAGATCGGTTACGAGTAAGAATAAGAGTAGCCAGAAGAATGAGAGTTTACTGATTCCAGCCGGCACGGCTTTTGGCACGGGACAACACATGACAACGGCGATGTCATTGCGTCTGTTAGAGCGATACACTCGAGGCTGGGGAGCGCACGCTGCGACCGTGGACTCGTCGACAGCTTGCCGACGAAGAATCTTTAAAGAGCCTTCGGCTGGCAGTCGAACCCAGCAGGTTGGCAGCCTGCGCTCGCCAGAACCAGAGGGAACGTTGCTCGATCTTGGGACCGGTACTGGAATTCTTGCTTTGGCAGCAGCGCGCTTCGGAGCGAAGCGCGTGATTGCGATTGATCACGATCCAATCGCAATTTCGACCGCGAAAGAAAACGCGCGGCGAAACAAGATCGATAACATCGATTTTCGAGTAGCCGACGTGCGGCGGTGGCAGTTTCCGCCGAGAATTGGAATCATCACCGCAAATCTCTTCAGCGAATTGCTGATTGAGATTCTGCCAAAACTAAAAGGCGCTCGGTGCCTGATTCTTTCAGGTATTTTGCGCGAACAGCAAGCTGCGTTGGTTCTCGCCTTGAAACGGAACAAGATCGCAATCGCGGAAGCGCGCCGACGCGGGAAATGGATCGCAATAGCATGTCATCCCGAACGGAGTCGCCTGCCGCCGTAGTTTTATGCGAAGGCTGGGAGGACATCCCGATGCGAAAGCTTTAAGATAACTTCAGCAGGATCCCTCGGCCGTCGGTCGGGATGACGAGTGCAAGGGGAAAAAATTTGACGGAGCATTAGCCAACCCGCATTTTCTTCGGCTCAGGCGACTTCGATTCCACCTGCGGGTAGGCGGTTTAATCAGGGCCGCCGGAGAAATTTATGCAGGAACTTTCCTACGCCATCGTGACGCCTTATTCGATGCGCAAATCGCGCACTGGCGGAATTGTGGCGCGACTCATAACGCGCACTGGACTCGACATTGTGGCCGGGCGGATGTTCGCGCCGAGCATCGAGCTGGTGAAACGGTATGCTGAAACGATTGTAACAGAAACAGAATCCCGGCACCGCGCCACCCAGGAGCTGATTCGCGAATACGTGCGGCGGAATTTTACCGGTAAAATCAATGGTCAACGGCCGCGTGTCCTTTTTCTCGTTTTCCGCGGCCAGGACGCTGTGGCCAAGGTTCATCGCACGGTCGGTCATATCGTGAACGAGCGGACAAGTGGCGAAACGATTCGCGATACTTTCGGGGACTACATCGCGGACGAGAGCGGCAAGGTCACTTATTTCGAACCCGCAGTGCTGACAGCGATTCAGCCCGATCAGGTGAAACGCGACTTAAAACTATGGGCCGAATTTTCGGATGCGGACGGGGGGATTTTGGAAAAGGTGATTGAACATCCAGCCGGGGCGAAAGTCGAAAAGACACTTGTGTTGATCAAACCAGACAACTTCAAATTTCCTAATTTACGACCAGGGGGCGTGATCGAAGTCTTTTCGCGCACCGGGCTTTACATCATTGGATTCAAGGTTCATCGCATGAGCGTGGCGCAGGCGGAGGAATTTTACGGGCCTGTCTTGCCTGTATTGCAGGAAAAACTCGGAACCGGACAAGGTCGGAACGCCTGGGAGGACATTGTCGAATTCATGTCCGGCGGACGGCCAAGCCAAATCGCAGCAGCTCAAAAGAATGAGCCCGGCACCGAAAAATGCATCGCAATTGTCTATCAAGGTGAGAACGCAGTGCAAAAAATTCGTGAAGTGTTAGGCCCGACCGATCCGAGCAAAGCGCCACCGGGTTCAATCCGAAAAGAATTTGGCCAAACCATCATGATCAATGCGGCAATTATGACTACTACTCCCATGGAAATCTCAGGTCGCGCCAGCCAACTCACTCCCTCCCTCACCCTCAGCATCGACGCCAAAGCAAAAGCGATGAAAGCAGAGGGTATCGACGTCTGCGGATTTGGCGCGGGCGAACCGGACTTCGATACGCCCGAACACATCAAGCAGGCAGCAATTAGCGCTCTGCAAAGCGGATTTACCAAATACACCCCGAGCTCCGGTATTCCGGAGTTGCGGCAGGCGATTGCAGAAAAATTAGCAGCGGACAACGGGCTCAACTACAAACCGACGCAAGTGGTAGTGAGCAACGGTGCGAAGCATGCCTGTTACAACGCCATTCTCGCCACCTGCCAGCCCGGGGATGAAGTAATTATTCCGGCTCCCTATTGGGTGAGCTATCCCGATATGGTGCGATTGGCCGGGGCGGAGGCGGTGATCATTCCAACGAGCGAGCGCAACGGCTGGAAAATGCGGGCGGAAGATTTTGAGAACGCGATGACGCCCCGGACGAAAATGCTGATTTTGAATTCGCCCGGAAACCCGAGCGGCTCAGTCTATACCCGCGAAGAAATGGAAGCGCTGGTCGACATCGCCGCCGGCGAAGACATTTACATCTTATCGGACGAAATTTACGAGAAGCTCGTTTACGACGACGCAAAACACGTCAGCATCGCATCGCTTTCGAAAGAGGCATACGATCTCACCCTCACCGTCAACGGTTTCAGTAAATCATATGCCATGACGGGTTGGCGACTTGGTTACCTGGCGGCGCCCGAGGCAGTAGCGAAAGCAGTCGATTCCATTCAAAGTCACAGCACGGCGAACCCATGCTCCTTCGCGCAGCGTGGCGCGCTCGCGGCCCTCAAAGGCGATCAGCAACCGATTGCGGACATGCGCGATGAATTCGATATGCGCCGCAACTACATGTTTGATCGCATTTCCAAAATTCCCAACGTGACTGCGGTCAAACCGCAAGGCGCCTTTTACGTGCTGGTGAATATCAGCCAGCTCGGCCTGACCTCGCAAAATTTTGCGGATCGCCTGTTGAGCAAAGCGAATGTCGCGGTCGTGCCGGGGGCTGCCTTCGGCGACGATCGCACCGTTCGGCTCAGCTACGCCACTAGCATCGACGTGATCAAGAAAGGACTCGATCGCTTTCAGGATTTTTGTCGAACGCTTTAGCGAGGCCTCCGGAACTTGGTCATCCCGAGCGAAAGCGAGGGATCCTGTTGAATGAGCTTTCAAGTTTCGCCGCGGGATCCCTCGGTCCGAGCCGGACTGGCGTTTTCGCTCGGAATAGGGTCATGACCGGTTCCCTCGTTCTCGTTTTCCATACGCCTTTGGTGCAACATCCCGAGCGTTGTCATTCTGAGTCGCGCAGAAGACGAAGAATCTCGCGAGCTTCAGAAACAACTCTCCACTCGCGAGGTTCCTCGCTTCGCTCGAAATGACGAAGAGCACCGGCTCGCTCGCCCTCATTCTTCACGCTCACCTGCCTTACGTGCGACATCCCGAGCACGAATTCTTTCACGAAGAAAACTGGCTCTTCGAAGCGATCAGCGAGAGCTATGTGCCGCTCCTGCAAATGATGCAGCGTTTGCTCCGGCGAGACGTTCCTTTCAAACTTACTCTTTCGGTTTCGCCCACCCTGTCCGCCATGCTAAGCGATCCGCTCTTGCGGGACCGCTACATCAGACATCTCGATTTGCTGATCGCGCTGGCGGAGCGCGAATGCGAACGCAATCGCGCCGAGAAAAATTTATTGTCGCTCTCGGAGTTCTACCGCGAATTTTTTGCGGACACACAGCGCACCTTTATCGAACAATGGGATTGCGATTTGCTTGGAGTTTTTCGGCAGCTCCGCGGAACTGGCGCGGTTGAGATAATGGCCAGTGCGGCGACGCACGCGATTCTGCCGATCTTGCAGCAATCGCCAGGGGCGGCGCACGCACAGATTGCAATCGGGTGCGATCAGTTTCGCGAGACATTCGGCGGCGAACCGACTGGGTTTTGGCTACCAGAATGTGCCTACGCCGCTGCCATCGCAAAATCGTTGCAGGCAGAAAATATTCGCTGGTTCATCGTTGACGCGCATGCGTTAGGGCAGGCGCGACGGGGAACTTTTTCGCCCTGCTTTACAAAGGCCGGACCGGCTGCTTTCGCTCGCGAGATCCAGGCCAGCCGTCAGGTTTGGAGCGCGCAACAAGGTTATCCCGGGGATCCAGCATACCGCGATTTCTACCGCGACATCGGTTTCGACCTGTCGTCCGAGGAGCTCGCACCGCTACCCAAGAACAACTTTACCGGAATTAAATATCATCGCGTTACTAGCCGCGATGTTCCGAAACAAGTTTACGATCGCACGGCCGCGCAAGAGAAGGCCCGCCGGCATGCCCATCATTTTATCGAGCGGTGCGTCGCCGAACTTCAAAGTCTGCAAGCTGATGATTGGAATCCAATTATGACAGTGCCGTTCGATGCCGAGCTCTTCGGACATTGGTGGTTTGAGGGACCAATCTTTCTTGAGCATGTGATTCTGGAGGCGGCGGAAAATAACCTGCCACTGACCACGCCGAGCGAATTTCTCGAGCAAAATCCGACCCAACAAGTGACAGAACCAGCGACATCGAGTTGGGGTGATCAAGGTTTTCTGGATGTCTGGCTCGATCAGAAATGCGGCTGGATTTATCCACACCTTTTCACGGCGAACACCCGCATGGCCACGCTGGCAAAATCGCGCGGTCGGGAGGTAACGGCAGATGATGACCGTGTCCTGCGCCAGCTCGCACGCGAGCTCCTGCTCGCGCAATCCAGCGATTGGTCATTTCTCATTCGCAACGGCACAGCGAAAGATTATGCAATGCAAAGAGTGACCGATCATTTTTCACGCTTCCAAAAACTGGCGGAGCAATTTGAGAAAAAGAATGTCGATGCCGAATTTCTCGCGCAGTGCGAAGAACGCGATAACCTGTTTCCGCATGTGGATTGGCGGCGGTTTCTCTAGTTTGTCATTCCGAGCGAAGTTGCTTGTCGCGCCGTAGCTTTATGCGAAGGCTGGGAGGAATCTCTCGATATTCTAAAGAAGAAAAAATAGTCAGAGATGTCGCGACTTCGCTCGACATGACAAAAACGGTCCTGGCGCTAACGATCGGGTTCTTGGCTATCTCATTCCTGCGCGCGCAGGAAACGTCCCCTTCACCCAGTCCAAGTGAGACACCGGCCCGATCGGTTCGAATCAGCTTTGTTCCCCCACCGCTCGAGGGCAAAATTAGTCTCGGGATCTATAACGAGGGGGGTCAACTGGTGCGGGTGTTACACCAGGAAGCGGAGTTCGATGAGTTCGCCATCGGGCCCGATGCCCTCAGTACCAAATGGGACGGCAAAGATGATTACGATTACGATTTGCCCGCGGGAAAATATTCCGCCCGCGGCTTTCTGGTCGCGCCGATGAAGATCGGAACCGAAACAATTACAACTAGTGCCGCGCCGTCGGGAGCCAATTCTGTCCGCATCAAGTTAGTAGCAAATCCGTTGGAGAATAACGAACGACCAACGGTCGATATCTGCGCAGGTTTCGATGATGACGACGTTTATCTGCAAACAATCGATGGCCTGCCGTTGGTCACAGTCGCGAAGCGTCAGGACGCGAAAAGCGTGTTGCTGGCCGCGGGGCGCGACAACAAAAGCATGATCGTTTTCCTAAGTAACGGCACGAATGTCCGCCAGGTCGAAGTCAGCGGTATCATCAAGATGATGGCTTTCGACTGCGGCACATTTGAACTGAAATAGCTCTGAGGCTCGGTCTACCTCGTCCGGAGCACAGACTTCCAAGTCTGTGCGCCAAACAGGCATTCTGCCTGTTTTCTGTGTACGAAGACAGAGCAGACAAAAAGCCCGCTGAGCTTACAGATAGGAATGCCTCTGTTCCGCACGCGTCGCCCAAAAAAGAAAATGCGAGGCGTCGTTTTCAATTGATGTCATCAACCGATTGCTGGCCAGCGCGCCAATTCTTTGTTAGTTAGCGCGCGATGACTGCCGAGCTTCAACATACCCTGGCGAAATCTGCCGGATTCAGCGGCACTTCTTTGCACACCGGCGAAAAGGTGACGCTCAAGTTGCAGCCGGCCCCGGTCGACCATGGGATCAAATTCAAGCGCAAAGACCTGGCGGACGAGCCGACTATTGACGCGAACATCGCGAACCTGAAGACGGTCGAGCGCGCCACCACTATCGGGGAAGGCGCGGTCCGGGTGCACACGGTTGAGCATGTGCTTTCCGCCTTAAGCGCGATGGGGGTGGATAACGCGGTCATCGAGATGGACGCGAACGAGCCGCCAATCGGGGATGGCAGCGCTGCGCCGTATGTGGAGGTGATCAAAAAAGCGGGAACGGCCGCGCAGGAAGCGCCGCGTCGATTTTTCGACGTGCGCGAACCAATCCATCTTGAATCAAAAAGCGGTTCTCTCCTCGTGCTCCTGCCCGATGACAAGTTTCGCGTGTCTTGTACACAGGCAGGACCGAACAATCGCTTCACCCAGTTTTTCTCCGCCGAGATTTCGCCGGCACTTTACGAACGCGAAATCGCGCCCGCACGCACCTTTGTTTATTACGAAGAAGTCGCGCCCTTGATGGAGAAAAATTTGATCAAAGGGGGCAGCTTGGAAAACGCGATTGTGGTTCGGGGCGACGCTGTCCTGAGTAAGGAACCGTTGCGTTTTGCCGATGAATTCGCGCGGCACAAAATTCTCGACATCATCGGCGACATCGCGCTCATCGGCACGCGCATTCGCGGTCATATCATTGCGGTGAAGCCGGGTCATGCCGCCAACGCGGAACTGGCGCGGGCGATCGTAAAACAACACGCCAAGGTCATGGCGCTTTCCGTACCCCGCACTTTTCCGCCTGGAGAAGGAGGTCTCGATATAAACCAAGTGATGGAAATTCTACCGCATCGCTTCCCATTCCTGATGGTCGATCGCATCTTGGGTTTCGAGGGGGAAACGAAATGCACCGGAATGAAAGCGGTGACAGTGAACGAACCGTTTTTTGCCGGGCATTTTCCCGGCCACCCGGTGATGCCCGGTGTCTTGCAGATCGAAGCGATGGCTCAGGTCGCAAGCATTTTGCTGATGAAGCTGGCGAAGAGCGCGAGCCGGATCGGTTATTTCATGAGCGCGGACGACGTGAAATTTCGCAAACCCGTTTTTCCAGGCGACACCCTTTTCATTCACGCGGAATTGACCAAAGCGCGCAGCAATCGGCTCGCGAAGGCACATTGCAGTTGCGTGGTGAACGACGCCATCGTTTCCGAAGGCGATCTCATGTTCACATTCCTGGATAAATGAGGGAAATGCCGAAGCGCGAATGTCGAAAATCTTCGTCGTTCGTCCTTCGTCATTCGTCGTTTTAATCATGAGTGGCGTCGAAATTCATCCGACTGCAATCGTCGATACAAAAGCAGATCTGGGCGCCGGAACAGTCGTCGGTGCCTATTGCATTGTCGGTCCGGATGTCGTGCTGGGCGAAGCTTGCTGGCTGCAACATCATGTCACCCTTTGCGGACCGATGCGGGCCGCGGCACGAAACAAATTTTACGCTTACTGCTCGATTGGTCAGCAGACTCAGGATTTAAAATACGCCGGCGAACCGACCCATCTGGAAATTGGCGACGAAAATACGTTCCGTGAATTTTGCACAGTCAATCGCAGCACTAAAAGCGATGGCAAAACGCGCGTTGGCAATCGCGGAAATTTTCTCGCTTACAGTCACATCGGCCACGATTGCACGGTCGGCGATTCGGTGGTGTTCTCGAACAACGGCACTCTCGCCGGACACGTTGAGGTGGGCGATCACGCGGTTATGGGCGGACTCACCGCCGTGCACCAATTTTGCCGGATTGGACGATTCGCGATCACCGGCGGTTGCTCCAAGATCGTCCAGGACGTCCCGCCATTCTTGGTCGCAGACGGAAATCCCGCCGAGATTCGCGGAGTCAATCTGATCGGACTCGAGCGTGCCGGCTTTCCACCGAAAAGCGTGAAGGCGATCAAGGAAGCGTTTCGGTTGCTTTACCGATCGAAGTTAAACACGCGTCAGGCAATCGAAGCCGTGCGCAACCAAATCGAACCGCGCGAAGAGATCACACAGTTGATTGAGTTTATTGAAAAAAGCGAGCGTGGGATCATTCGCTGAACTCCGGCTAATAGGGCGATGCCGCTGCTGGCGGCGATGACTTTGGCGCGAGGTCGCTCTCGATTTTGTGAAGCAGTTGCGCTGCGGGCGATTCCGGTACAATCCGCAAGACCCGGCGGACAAGATCGAGGGCACGGCTGGGTTTGCCGGATTTTCTGAAAACGTCGCATTCTTCCAGGACGCAGCGGATGATGTCATCCCGTTTGGAATAGGCGCCGCGGGCCTGCTCCAGCGCCGCGATTGCATTGGAAAATTTTGCATCTCGCATTTCCATCAGGCCTATATCCTCCAGCATGATTCCGTTGCGCGTGCGCGCGGCAGCAACGCGCGCTTGAGTGCGATAATCGGAAGGCTCAAGCTTGCTGTTCTTGATCGCGAAATCATGATAGGCGCGCCATCCGGCGGCGGACTTCGGCGGAGTTTTTGAGTCGATCTGCGTCCAATTGAGATAAGGGCGATAAAGTGGATCACCTAGCGCCACTCCCATCCAGGAGAGCACGCGTGACGACATGGATACGCTTTCCGCAAAGGTGAAACCATGCAGCAAGCGATCATTGAGAATATCGAGATGCGCGGTTAGCTCGAGATATGGTTCGTAAACGTTGCCGACGGTGGCAGCGGCACCCCGCGAGACGAGCGGACCGGCCCAGCCTGAATTCGCATCCCGCAATGTTGCCGCGCTGTAGGAATGAATGTGCGCGGCGATCGCCCCCGGCACGAACTTGAAGCCCGGCTGGTTGAACGGGCCAGCGACATTGCCAGCATACCATCCATAATAAAGAGCGCAGTCGCTCATCGGAAACGCATCGGGAAAAATCGCCGGCGAATCATCGAACACCACCGGCACGCCGTCCTTGTGACATTGATCGACAATCGCGCGCATCCAGGCATCACCGACTTCTTTGCCGCCGCTGGTTTCGTGGGTGCCGTCCACGAATGCGCGTCCCCACAATCCGTTTTTCTCCGCCTCAATCGCATCAGTAATCATTCGGCGCACTGTCGCGGTCTCCGGTGCATCGAGTCGGGTAACGAGGAGAACAGGCGCTGCCGTCAGTTCAGCGATCGGACGGAATCCCTGAAAATAAGGATTAGTGACCGCGCCGGAGATTTGTCTCGTGAAAAAACCGATTGTGCTCAATTCCGAATCAACGGAAGCCTCATTTCGGCTCTGAATGGGACCGCCTCCAAGAGTATCGCCCGGATATGGCGTCGCCGCGGGCCGAATCTTCAGAGGCACGCCGCGGACGAGAGCGATGAAATGAATCGCGAGCGTCTGCACCCGTTTTTCACCATCGGGAGTCTCGTGAATGTGCCACCATTGCCGTTCCTCAAACATTTTGCGCAGCGGCTCGGCAATCGTGGTGTCGTATTGCTCGCGCGAAATTTCTTCCTCGGATGGACAATCGAGCCCGACCAGATGATCAGCTGCAATTCCGCGTTTCTCGGCATAAAATCTCGCGAGCGCCTCGGAATCGGGAACGGCGGTGTTAAACACAACGATGGTTTGAGCCGGCAAATTTTCTGCTGCGGCGGCGCCGATCCCCAACAGGAAAACAAATAGCAACAGGCGCATCCGTGGGACACGGAGTCGAGAAGTTCGGATGTAGCTGCAACGACGAATTCTGATTTTCATTAAAAGCCCAGCTTCAGGCCGTCGTAGGCGATGTGGGTGTGCGGCGGCAGATTTTCCTCGAACGATTGCGCCAGCTCATGCGCGATATGGATGAAATAAGTTTCTTTAGCCTGAACGCGCGTTGCGACTTCGAGCGCCTGGGCGACGCTCAAATGAGTCGGGTGCGGCTTCTCCCGCAGCGCATCGATGATCAAACATTCAACGCCCAGAATCTTTTGCGCGATCTCATCCGGCACCGCGCTGCAATCGCTGAGATACGCGATGAGCTTGCGTTCGTGCCGGAACACAGGGCTCAGCCCTGTGTGCCCAGCGGACATCTTGTCTGCTGTCTGGGAAATTTCGTCTTCCCTTTCGGTCTTCTGTTCAGCGGAGTGTAACTCCGCTGCGCGCACAGACTGCAAGTCTGTGTTCCGGGGGCGGGAAAATAGATAGCCATTCACCTCCGTGTTACCGTGCGGGACCGGCAAAGGCGTGATTATTGTCACACCCAACCGAAATGGACCGCTAATAAGATGCGGCTCAGGTTTCAAATAACCGGGAAATGGGTTGGTTCCTTTAAAGGCGAACATGAAAACGCGCTCCAGATCGGCCATGGTTTTGGCGGAGGCATAGACCGGCATCGAGCCGCGTTGCCAGGAAAAGCGCCGCAGATCGTCGAAGCCCATGATGTGGTCGGTGTGCGAGTGCGTGAATACGACCGCATCAACCCGGCGGATGTTTTCACGTAGCGCCTGGGTGCGGAAATCCGTTCCACTATCGATGATAAAGGCGGTCTCGGGCGTTTCGATGTAAACGGAAGAGCGCAGCCGTTTATCGCGCGGGTCGGAGGAGCGACAAACGGCGCAATCGCAGCCGATCATTGGCACGCCTTGCGAAGTCCCGGTGCCGAGAAAAGTGAGAGTGAGTTCGGAGTTGAGAGTTGCGGGTGGAGAGTTCAAGATTTTTCGGCGCGCGCACTCTCAACTCTGAGCTCTCAACACTCAACCGATGCTTCTCCAACTCTTACGGATCAAAAATCTCGCACTGGTTGAGGATTTGGAATGGGAAATTGCGCCGGGATTTACCGCCATCACCGGCGAAACCGGCGCGGGCAAATCAATCATTATCGGTGCGCTCCAGTTGTTGCTGGGCGAACGCGCCGACAAGTCGCTCGTCCGCACCGGAGCAGACACGTGCACGGTGGAGGCAATTTTTCACGATGATGATTTCGCGAAATGGAATGCACGCTTCGAGGAATCAGGAATCGAACCATGCGACAACGATTTGATTTTGAAACGCAGTCTTTCTCTTTCGGGAACGAATCGCCAGTTCATCAATGGGTCGCCCAGCACCCTGGCGAACCTCAAGGAACTCGGTGATGACCTGGTTGACCTTCACGGACCACACGACCATCAATCGCTGCTTTCACCTGATCGACAGCTCGATTTGCTCGATGCCTTTGCTAATGCGGGTGAAACGCGACAGAAATTCGGAAAAATCTTCCGGCAACTGCGCGCGCTCGAAGCGGAACACGCGGCGCTCAACACGGCCGAGACGGCGCGTGAACAGGAGCTCGATTTACTGCGGCATCAGGTGAATGAGATCGCGTTGGCTAATTTATCGACCGAGGAAGTAGCGCGGATTGAATCGCGCTATCGGCTGGCGAGCAACAGCCGGCGATTGATTGAGATTGCATCGGCAGTGGCGACAAAACTTTCCGAAGCGGATGAGGCGATTTTGGCGCAGCTAGGGGAAACGCAAAAGCTATTGCGTGAATTGGAAAAATTGGATCCCTCGATGGCAACCGCGGCGAATACTCATAAGACGGCGGTCGTTGAGTTGTCGGAGATTGCGCGTGATCTCAGACGCTACGCCGAGAATCTCGATCTGGATCCCGAACAACTCACCGCTCTCGAGCAACGAGTCTCACTCTTTGAAACGTTGAAACGAAAATACGGAGCGACGATTCCTGAAGTCATCGCTTTTGGCGAGCGCGCGGCTGAACGAATGCGAAAAATCGAAGGGCGCGATGAAGAGTTGCAGCGGCTGACTAGCGAGATTGCGACACACAGCACAGAGTTGCGGCGAGTAGGCGAGGCTTTGCGAAAACTGCGTGCGAAAGCGGCACCCAAACTTTCGGAAATGGTCCGCCGGAATTTGCGCGATCTTGGATTCAAGCAATCGCAGTTCGAAGCCAGAACGAGCGAAATGGAGACGCTGCGGACGTCTGGCCTTGATGCGGTGGACCTCTTGTTTTCGCCTAATCCGGGCGAGCCGCTCAAGCCCATGCGCGCAATCGCCTCGAGCGGCGAAATTTCTCGCTTGATGCTGGCGATCAAGTCGGCGCTGGCCGCGCAGGATGCGGTGCCGTTGCTCGTCTTCGATGAGATTGACGCGAACGTCGGCGGCGAGGTTGCCCACGCCGTCGGCGCGCGCATGCGCGAGTTGGCGAAGCAGCACCAAGTGCTTTGCATTACCCATTTGCCACCAGTGGCGGCGGCAGCGACCTCGCAGTTCGTAGTGACGAAAGAAGTGCGCGGCGGGCGCACCTTTACTCTATTACGTGAGGTTAGCGGTAAGGCGCGACGCGAAGAGATCGCGCGCATGCTCGGCGGAAAGAGTGATGAAGCGCTGAAACTCGCCGCGACAATGCTGGATCAGCATTAGCGTTATTCCGAGCCTGTCGACGGATCCCGGAGCGTAGGCTTAAAGGAGCTTCACGGGATCCCTCGACTTCGCTCGGGATGACGGGAGTAATGGAGCGGTGGAGTCATGGAGTGTTGAATCAAAGGCTCATAATCGGCTCCAACCTCCATTTCCAAATCCACCGCTCGCAGAGGTCGCCCCTCCAACTCGCCCGTTGTAACGATGCAACCGTTTTAACTTTTTTACATCAGGGCGCAAAAGCGGCTTCATTTTTCCCTAGCCAGCCACGCAGTCGTTTCTCTATCGTCACATTTCTAAATGATTCAGCGAGATTATCTCATCATCGGCGCGGGTATCGGAGGGGCATGCGCATGTGAAGCAATTCGAAAACACGATAAGCGCGGAAGTGTGACGTTGGTCGGCTCTGAGGCCTACGCGCCCTACAAGCGCTGGCTGCTTTCGAAGAGTTTCCTGCGCGAAAAAACAATCGTTCCCAGAAAATATGCCGAAGTCGATGAACGCTGGTACGCCGCGCATAAGATCGACGCACGTTTCAATGCGACGATAACACAATTAAACATCGATCGTCGGGTGGCGGTGTTAGGCAACGGTGAGAGCATCGAGTTTAATAAAGCCTGCCTTGCCATGGGCAGCCGTCCGGGGCGGCCACCGGTTGCGGGCGTTGGTTTGGGTAACGTCATTTACCTGCGCACCATTCGCGACGCCTTCGCTCTGCGGGAAATGGCCGAGCACGAAAAAAATCTGATGGTGGTGGGCGGCGGATTGCTCGCGTGCGAGGTAGCGGCGAGCCTGCGACAAATGAAAATGAAAGTGAGTGTGATGCATCGGCATGGCACACTATTGAACCGCTACCTCGATCCCGAGACCGCCACCTGGGTGACCAACTATTTTGCCAAGAACGGGGTGACGTTACTTTTAGGCGAAAGTTTAAATGGCTTTGAAGGCAAAACGGTTTTGCGAAATATCCAAACCAAAAGCGGGAACCGTGTCGCGGCGGGATTGGCTGTGGTGGCGTGCGGAGCGGAGCCAAATCTCGATTTGGTG
>QHPP01000225.1 GCA_003219125.1 Verrucomicrobiota bacterium | reverse complement strand
ACATCGCGCGCAAGATCCTGCATCAGCCACCACAATCCTGTAACTATGCCGACAACAAGGAAGTCGGGACGTGGCTGAATAACATTCTGAAAAAGGGGAGCACGGAGGACTGGCGGAAAGTCTTAAAAGAAGCGACTGGTGAAGATATTTCCACCCGAGCGATGGCCGATTACTTCAAACCATTGCAAAGTTGGCTGGAAGAACAAAACAAAGGCCGCCAGATTGGATGGGAGTAGATCAGAGGACAGATTTTGTAGGGCAAGGCGCATCGCTTGCCGTGTGGAGATGCTTGTGCCAGGCACCTGTTTAATAGATCGGTGCTCGATACGAGCACCGCTACACTTTCTGGCATGTTTAACGGCCGAGTTCTCATAATCACCGGCGCGGGTGTTTCCGCGGAGAGCGGGATCCCGACGTTTCGTGGCAAGGATGGTTACTGGCGAAATCTTGATCCGACAAAACTGGCCACGCCGGAAGCGTTTGCGCGCGATCCGAATTTAGTTTGGGATTGGTATCGCGAGCGACGTCAGCGCGTTCGTCAGGCACAGCCGAATTCCGGCCACCAAGCTATCGCTAAATTGGCGGTGCAGGCAGGCGAATTTTTGCTCGTGACCCAAAACGTCGACGATCTTTACCTTCGTGCGGGATTACCGGCAGATAAGATGGTGCAAATCCACGGCGACATTTTCATGACACGCTGTTCGCGTTGTGAATTCAGAAGATATGAGCATGAGCATGACGTTGGCAGTCTGCCGAAGTGCCCGGAGTGCGGCGCGCTTATGCGACCGGGTGTGGTCTGGTTCGGTGAGCAATTGGACGCAGCGAAGATCGAGATTGTGGAAAATTTTATGCGTGGTGGCGATTGCAAGTTGGTTATCGTCGCAGGAACGACCGCCCTTTTTGGTTACATTATTGGTTGGGCACTGCGAGCACGAGGCCAGACTGGTCAACTGATAGAAGTGAATCCTGAAGAAACGTCATTGTCGCAATTCGCGACCAAGTCGTACCGCGAGCCGGCCGGCACCGTCTTGCCGCGACTGGTCAACGAATTGCTAAGCAACATTAATCGCGTGCGCCGATCCATTGATTGCCTGCAGGTAGCGTTCCGCCGACCGTGCGACAGCAGCTCTGGCGCCGGTTAGAATGTTCGCCTTCCGCCAACCGCCGTAGATTTGGTCGAATGAAAACGGCTCGAGCGTTTCAAGAATGCGACCGATCGCGGCGGTGCCGATCGGAATCAGATTGGGATAACTGCGCATGAAACTAACGTAACGCCGATCCTGCACTACCGTAAGGATATCGCTCGTGAGCAACGCGCCTTTGCCGTTCCCGCATGCCGGCCAATGAAGAACGGTGCCACCTTCGAAATGGCCACCGCAATTGATCAGGGTCAAATCATCCCAAAGCGAAAAAGTTGTGCCTTCCCAAAAGTGAATCCGCGGACTCTTGCGCATGACCCACTGGCGGTCAGCGATGTGTAAATATATTTGCGCATCGAAACGCTCTGCCCACTCGACCATTGAGGAATAAAAGTGCGGATGCGAGATCGCGATCGCCCGAATACCGCCGCGTGCCCTGACTTCCGCGACCGTCTTGTTGTCGAGCAATGAAATGCAATCCCATAACAAATTTCCTGCAGGCGACTGCATCAGCAGAGCGCGTTGGCCAATAGCGAATTCCGGTTCCGTTCCGATGCCAAGAAGTTGCGGCGCCTCTTCTTCGAAACGGTTGCGATGATGAAGCGCCAGCTCCTGCAGCGTCGTCCACTGCTGTCCGTCATGACGAACAAATTGCCGTTCGTCTTCGCAAATCGGACATCGTGACGACGGCTCGGCGCTTTGGCTAAACTGCGCCCCGCACTGCACACAGATAAAGTTTTCCATCCTCCATCCAACTTACTTCCTCAACCGTCACGACGAACAGGAGAATGAGTGGAAGAGGGATTGGTGATAGGTGATGGCGAAAGATAGGTGGATCGAGCGCTCCGCCGCTCGATGTTAAAGTTAGCGGCCAAGCTGCAATTGATCGGCATCGCCCGACGGAGCGGCCGATCCATCTTTCAGTGATCTGGTGCGCGCTACTTCTCGCGCTTCCGGATTGAACCTGCACCGGTAATTTCGCGTTCGATATGCGGTGGATTTCCGATGTATTCCACTTTGCCGGCGCCGGTGATGGAAACTTTGAGCGTGTCGCTCACCGCTACGCGTGCGTCGCCTGCGCCCGTCACCGAAAGCTCAGCCGTTTTTGTCTGCAACGATTCTGCGCGCAGATCGCTCGCTCCAGTCATATTGGCGACCAATTCATCCACTGCGCCATCCAACACCACGTTGGATGCTCCGGTTGTCTCGAGATAGAATTTCGGACCGCTAAGCTGATGCGCATTTAATCGCGATGCGCCACTAAAGCTTGCGCCTTCCAGCGCATTGCTGGTTAGCTCTAATTTGATCGAATGCGTCGGTCGGACCGAGCGCGTCGTCCGCACGTGCAGGACCTTGTCTCTAACCTCCATCTCCACGTACTGCATCAGGTTCTCGTCGACTGTGATTGAGGCGGAAGGCGCACCGCTGTGCCATTCGACTCGGAAGGCGCCGCCGGTCTCAATGTTAACAAAGGGGTCGACCTTTCGCTGTTCGCTAACCAAACGGCCGTTGCCGCGAATGCCACCGATGTCGCATCCCGCGAGGGCGAAAAGGAAGCAGACGGCAAAAATATTCTTCTTCATAGAAAGATTTTAGGAGTTGGACGCAGGCAGCGGCCGGTTTGGATTCAAAAATCTGAAATCGAGCGCGACCGCGGTGACGAAGGAGTTATGGTTAAATCCACTGTCTCGGTTAGTTCGTCGTCGATATAAAACTCGACTCGATATTTTCCTGTGGCCCAGCCATCCGGGGGCCGGGAGAGAGTGAATTTGCCGAACGCGCCGCCTATGGGAGCGATGGCGGTTGCTTCGTCCACTTTGTAGTCAATCGGAGCGATCCCGGTATCTTGCGCGATCCAAACGGCGCGGACCCTGGCATTTCTTCGCAGGCCATGACCGCGCCAGCGTGCCACGATTTGCAGCGCGTCGGCGGAAACCACGTTGACTGGATCGCCATTGCTGCTGGTGGAAACGGAAGCTTCCAGTTTCTTTTTTCCCGCAACGGGTTCGGTCTGATGTAGCGCGGGAAGTTTAACTAGCTCTATCGTGTTCCGGCTGAGAAGATCGCCGCCGGGCGAGCGTTGGGTAACCGTTTCTTTGATCGAGCCGACACCCCGGACAAACCAGAAGTCGGCCACGGTCAAAAAGCCGTCATTCTTTTCTCCGCGAAAATGCATCGCGCGGAATTTTCCCGCCGGCACTTCGATCTCGCCTTCACCGATAATCTTGAGCGGCAAATTGAGGTCGAGTCCGGCAACGGGGCCGCGATATTTCCATTCGGCGCCGAAGCTCAGATCCCCAGGCAAGATTGTGATTGGGGGATCAAAAGCTTGGGTGCTTCCGCCTTCGCCACGCTGAGCGGTTGCCAAAATGGCCTTGCCCTCATTTTTCAAGAACTCTGTCGAATGGGCAACACCATTGATTGCAGTTTCGATCCACAAAGTATTTTGTTCATCCGGGCTTTTTGGAGCAAAGACCCGGCGCGTTAATGTTCCTGGCTCGGTCTCACCCTCGCGAGTCAAGGCGTATTGCCAGGTCGTGCCGTCTGCGGTTGGTATTGGCCATTCCGCTTGAGTGACCGATGCGCCGATCACCACCCCCAATAGAATGCCACAGAACCGCGACATCAAATACGCTAGCTGCGACGTGTGGGAATGGTCAATATTGAAACGTTAAAACGTTGATTAGTTAAAACGTTAAATCGTATGACAGATGCGATTTAACGAATTTCAAAACACTCCGGTCACCTCTCCCTGTAACCGCAGTCTATGACCGCCGGAGCATTCCAATTTAACGTTGTAACGATTTAACGAATCACTTTTCTTTTTTGCGGTACCCGACCATTTCGGCAGTGCGGCTGCGTTGGTCAAGTCTCGTTAGCTGGCGGGACTGCGCGGGCGTAAGCAATGGCGTGTGCGGAATTGTGCAAAGATATTCCGGAATAAACCAAATGCTGCGCTCGGAAGTCATCCAATCTCGATCATCGAAGCGCGATAGATCAACCGGTTGTGAGTAACGACGCAGGGTACGTTCGCCGCGAAGATTGAAGTAGATGTTGAAGTAACTCATGGCCAGCTCGCGCAAGGTGCGATAAACCGGCTCGCGATAACGGCAGCCACTGAAATTGGATTTTGCCACTGCACCCCAGCAATCGCGCACTTTGAAAATTGCGAGGACGTGATCCGTATCGTTCACCGCTTCGAGGTCCCAGAGCAAGGGAGGAAATCCCAGAACACGTAAGGCCGCGGCGGCGAAGATGGCCCCTTCAAGGCAGTGCGCCGTTTTTTCCTGCAAAACTTTTCGCGGCGACCAGGAGGTATCAGCCAAATGATAAGGGAGGCTGTCGAGAAAACGTTGCACTCCCGCCGGTGTTTTCAGGGCCCGAAGTTTTCGCAACTCAACCGGGTTAAAGCCATTTATACCCAACCGTGATCTCATGGACGTGATGCACATCTAACGGAAATAGAGAGGCAAAAAAAGCGTAAGACCGGCAAAGACTGGTGGGAGCGCTCAAATCGGGTGATGTTTTGTCCCATGGCGAAGAAGCGGGTCTCATTGGGCACGCACTGGGAAATGCTCGGGCTCACAGCCTTGTTGTTCGTCGTGGTGGCTGTTTTTGTCGATCTCAAGCCGGCGGTAGATGAAAACTTTTTCTTTTCCACCAGCGATCCTGGTGTCCGCGAGTCAAAGAAGGTTGAGCAACGTTTCCCGTCGCAGCCGCAGCTTATCCTGGCGGTGTCATCGCAGGATATTTCTTCCCCGCGATACCTCAGTCGAATCCAACGCCTCACCCAACAGATTGAAGCGATCGACGAAGTGAGCACGGTCAAAAGTTTGACCGCTGGACCGAAAAGTTTTCAGGATGCGCTAGAAGGACAGTTTTGGAAGCGGCTCCTGATCGCGAAGGATCGCAAGTCGAGCAATGTGATCGTTTTCCTCGAGAACAAGGATCCCGAGAAACCGATCAAGCAGATCGAACGGATCATTCATGAACTCGACGAAAAGAATTTTCGAATTCATATCGCTGGTCCGCCCTACGTGGTGGAGATGATTCGGCGCAGCCTGGCGCATGATCTCTGGTATTTCAGCCTTACGGCAGTGGTTTTGTTTGGCCTGACCATGGCCGCGATGTTCCGGTCGGCCCGGGTCTTTCTGGGGATGCTCGCCACCTGTGTCAGCGCGGTGTTGTTGACCCTGCTGCTGCAATCAATCTTCGGCAGAAAGATCGGCATTCTTACGGTCAACCTCGGCACGATCGTTTTTGTTGTGGCCTTGTCGCATCTCGTTTACATGACATTCAACTGGCAGACCCTGGCCGACCGTGGTCACCGCCTGGGAAAGGAATCACCGAACCTTGCGGGTGATGCCCGTCGCATGACCTTGCCGGCGTCGTTTTGGTCGATGGTCTGCGCCTCGTTAGGTTTCGGGAGCTTGTTGATTGTTCAAGCTAAACCGTTGCGCGAACTGGGATTCGGCGGCGTGCTCGGGACGGTAATGGCATTCATTTGCGCGTATGTGATGTATCCGCCTTTTTTGCGCTGGGCTGTGCCGCGGAAAAGCAAATTAGTGGAGCAGGAACCTCCGGCCGCATTTTGGTCGCGGCGCTATGCTCTATTGTCGTTAGGTGTCATTCTGCTCAGCAGTGGCTTGGGATTTGGTCTGACCAAAGTTAACACCGACCCGAATCTTCTCGATTACTTCAAGCCGCACTCTGAATTGCGCGACGGACTGGAATATGTTGACGACAGCGGCGGCTCCAATCCGCTCAACGTCGTCGTTTCCGCGGCAGATGGCAGTCTGTTAAATAGCGACGCTGCTTATGAGAAATTGTGGCGGCTGCATGGCGCGTTCGAAAACTACAAAGACGTCGGGACCGTGATTTCGCTTCCGACTCTTCTGGCGGAAGGCGACCGGACGCCATTCTCGTTCCTGCTGAGCTACGAAAAGATGACGGAGATGATGGAGCAACCCAAGTATGCCCGCGTCGCGAAAAGTTTTGTCACCAAGGATCGCACCCACGCGATGTTCCTGCTTCGAATGGTCGAAACGCGTCGGGATAAATATCGCGTCCAAGTCATCGATGATCTGCGCGCGATTTGCCGGAAGTATGGATTTAAACCGGAGCTGATCGGCGGCATCTACTCCTTACAAGGCCGGTTGGCGCAGCTTGTTGCCTCCAGTCTCGTGACCGGTCTGTTCTGGCTCAACCTTTTGTTCATCGTGATCGTATGGATTGTCGCTCGCTCCGTGCGCGGAGCGTTGGCGATGATCCTCAGCTTGACTCTTGTGCCCATGTGCATGCTGGGCGGCATCGGCTGGCTGCGCGTGCCGATGGATGTGATCTCCGCGCCGGCCACCAATGTCTGCATCGGGATCGCGATCGACTCGATGATCCATCTTGTCTTCGGGGTTCGCCGTGCGCAACGCGACGGAGAGAAAGGCTGGGGAGCCTGGGTGGCCGCCCGCAAGGAACAATGGCGCGGCATCGTCTATTCCGATGTGATCATCGCCGCCGGCTTTGCCATTTTCGTGTTGTCCGATTTTCCACCGACGCAGCGTTTTGGTCTGGTGGTCCTCGCGGGCTGCATCATTGACATCCTGGCAAACCTTTTCGTTTTGCCACTACTCGGCGGCGCCCAGTGGAAAAAGAAATAGGCGCAGCGGCGGCAAATTTGGATTGCAACCGCCAGGGCGGCTCGGACCGTTCGCAGGAGGACTAGCGTGGATTTTGATCTTCAACCTATCTTGAAAGGAAAACTGATCGAGCTGCGCCCGCTGCGGCCGCAGGATTTCGATGCGCTTTTTTCCGCCGCCAGCGACCCGAAGGTTTGGGAGCAGCATCCGGAAAGCGACCGCTACCAACGAAAGGTCTTTCAGAGATTTTTCGACGGTGCGCTCGAATCCAAAGGCGCATTCATTGGAAGCTCGAGATACTGCAATCTGGACCTAACGAATCGTGAAGTAGAAGTGGGCTGGACTTTTCTGGAGCGCGAATTCTGGGGCGGAACCTACAATCGCGAGTTGAAGCGACTCATGCTCGAACACGCTTTCCGATTTGTGGATCGCGTCGTCTTTGTCGTCGGGGAACAAAACTTTCGATCGCAGAAGGCGCTCGCGAAAATCGGGGCCAGTTTTTTGAAAAAGACCCAACTTCCAGCCGACGACGGAAGAATTAAAACAAATCTGGTCTTTGCCATCACCGCAAAATCGTATCGCGTGGTTGTGCCCGCGGCGCAGCACTAAAGACGAGCATTCGGCCGGGTTTGTGTCATCTGAAACCGCGCAGAAAATGAAATGATAGGCCGACGATGGCCGATCCGATTATTACCGGAATGATGTCGATTTTATAGCGTAGCATTGCAACAAAGGCGGCGGCGCAAAGGAGAATTGCAAACCAATCCACCATACCGCTGGCGGGAAAGAAAACACGAAGCCCAAACCAGACCGCGAGATTGAGCACAACCCCGACGATTGTCGCAGTGATCGCACTGAGCGCGGCCGTTAGTCTTGGATTACCACGCAATTGTTCGATGTAAGGGCCGCCCAGGAAAATCCAAAGAAAGCAGGGCGTGAAGGTGGCCCAGGTTGTAAGCAGCGCGCCAATTGTGGCCGCAACCAGGGGCGATAAACCTTCCGGATGTTGCCATGCACCCATGAAGCCAACGAATTGCAGCACCATGATCAACGGGCCTGGGGTAGTTTCCGCCAGCCCGAGACCATCCATCATCTGGCCCGGTTTCAACCAGCCATAATGAAAGAGCGCTTGTTGCGCAACGTAGGGTAGAACTGCGTATGCGCCGCCAAAAGTCACCACAGCTGCTTTGCTGAAAAACAAACCTTCTTTAAAGAGCGCGCTCTCCCAACCGCGCACCGCACCAACGATCAATACCGGCGTCAACCAAAGCGTCAGCCAAAGGAGAGAGATGCGAAGTGCGCGCGCCAAATTTGGTTGGGTATGCGGAGGTGATTCCTCGTCGTCGCCGATCACGGACAACGTCGATCCCGAAAGCTCCTTCGATCCACTGTCGAATTTTGATTTCCAGAGCAATCCGCCGAGAAATCCGATGATACCAGCGCTGAGGACGATGGCGGGAAAGGGGACTTTTAAAAAATAGATCGCGATGAAAGCAAGCGCAGCCAACGCCCACATGACTTCGTTTTTCAGCGCTTTCCGGCCGATGCGAATGACCGCCGTCAGCACGATCGCAGTCACGGCAGGTTTGAGTCCATAAAAAATCGCTGCGATCCACGGGACGTTGCCGTAGGCGGCGTAGATGAAACTCAGCGTCCAGAGAATAAAAATCGACGGTATGACAAAAAATGCGCCGGCGACGATGCCGCCCCACGTTTTGTGAAGAAGCCAGCCAATGTAGATGGCGAGCTGTTGTGCTTCCGGGCCGGGTAGCAGCATGCAGAAGTTGAGCGCATGCAGAAATCGCGATTGGCTGATCCACATTTTCTTTTCGACCAGCTCCGTCTGCATGATTGCGATCTGCCCGGTCGGTCCGCCGAACGAAATAAAGCCGAGCTTCAGCCAGAATTTGAATGCTTCACCGAAGGTCGGCGTTGCACATCGATCTTGATGGACGGTCGCCGTCTGCCAGTTCATCGCCGCTGCAGGAACGAGTAAAGTGCGTCGAAGCATTCAAATCCACGGCGCAGGATTTCTTCGTCAGGGAGCCCCTCTTTCGCGCAACCTTTCAAGATGCGATCAATTCCAATGCATTCCGTGCGCTGGAATTTGTCGTCCTCTAAATCGGCATCGTGAATCATCTCGCCGATTTTCTGGACCGCTTTGTCTCGAATCACGAATCGCTTTGTCAGCGTTTCGAAGGTGCAGTCCTCGTTCACGTGCGAAAACTGTGCATCTAGCATGTCGAATGAGACCGCG
>QHPP01000224.1 GCA_003219125.1 Verrucomicrobiota bacterium | reverse complement strand
AGTTGGTCAGGCGGCTCGCGCAGTCGCTGGCGGCGATGCGCAGCTGGTGATTGCCGGGGGCGTCGAAAGCATGTCGCGGGCGCCATTCGTCATAGCCAAGGCCGAAACTGCCTTCTGGCGCGAGCAAAAACTGGAGGACAGTACTCTCGGATGGCGTTGCATTAACCCAGTGATGCAAGCGCGCTATGGCGTCGATTCCATGACGCAGACGGCGGACAATCTTGCCCGTGAACACGGCATCGCCCGCGCCTGTCAAGACGCCTATGCCTGGCGCAGTCAACAGCGCACCGCGCACGCACAAGCGCAAGGGTGGCTGGCCGAGGAGATAACGGCAGTGCAAGTAAACGACATTACCGTAGATGAAGACGAACATCCGCGTCCCAACGTCACGCTTGAGCAACTCGCCAAACTTAAGCCGCTGTTGGGCACGGACAGCACCATCACCGCGGGCAATGCCTCCGGTTTAAACGATGGTGCCTGCGCCCTGCTGCTGGCGTCGGCTGCAGCGCTGGACAGACATGGCTTGCAGCCCTTCGCCCGCGTCATCGGCATGGCCGCGGCCGGGGTTCCTCCGCGGATTATGGGCATAGGACCGGTGCCAGCGATCCACAAATTGTTAGCCAAGGTCGGCCTGCGCCTTAACGACTTCGACCGCATCGAAATTAATGAAGCTTTCGCCGCCCAGGTGCTGGCGTGTACGCGTAGTCTGGGACTGGCCGACGATGCTGAGCATGTCAACGGCAACGGTGGCGCGATCGCGCTCGGGCATCCGCTCGGCGCCAGCGGTGCGCGTTTGGTGATCACTGCCGCCTACGCTTTGCGCAGGGAGCAGCAGCCCCGTGCCTTGGTAAGCCTATGCGTGGGTGTTGGCCAAGGCGTTGCTTTGGCTCTTGAGCGGGCGTGACCACGTTAGGGTGACTTCACCATGGGCTTTCCACTACAAGAGTTGCAATGAAAACTAAATTACGACGCGGTCGTCCTCGGTGCCGGGCACGATGATCTCGTGGCCGCGGCTTATCTGGCGCGGGCGGGTTCGAGTGTTCTGCTGCTGGAGAAGAATGACTACATCGGCGGAGCCACCACCTCACAAAAAGTCTTCCGAGACTATGATGCCGATTTGTCGCGCTACTTTTACCTGGTCAGCTTGTTCCCAGAGAGAATCATTCGCGATCTTGGCCTGAAACTCGAGTTGCGCAGACGTACGACCAGGTCGTTCACGCCGTACGTGAAGAATGGTCGCCAGGACGGCTTGCTCTTGAGCAACGTCTCCAAGGAAACAAGCCGTCGATTAATCTTCGCGCTGACCGGAAGTTTTGCGGAGGTGGAACAACTCAAGAAATTTTACGGTTTGGCCCGGATCTTTGCCGAAAATGTCTGCTAGACAATTCGCGCAGATTCCGGAGTTGTTTGCGCGCGACGTTGAATGCGTCACGCGTCAGCGCGATCGCTTCGCGCGGATCATCGGTAAACCGGCTGGCGAACTGTAACGAGCAATCAATGCATCAAAATTTCGCTGTGTTATTTTCATACCAATCAGTTACCCCATTGGTCGAAAACCACCGACCTTTCCTTACAGCTCGCGGCGCATTATCGAAGCTTGTAGCGCTTCAATTCTGTAGCGGGGTGCCTGTGGTCCCCGTGTGCACGGTGGTTCAGTGTCAGTGTGTTCAACATTCTGCTGCCAGTCGCGGAGGCATCATCCCGTAGCATTCGGGCAAATACGAGGCAGCTGTATCGGTCCGTAGTCACGTAGTCAGATGTCCTATCCAGTTGAGCTACGGACGCTCGGGAAGCGCTAATTTGCGGAGCAGGATTAAAGCGTCAAACGGCGGCGGCTTTTTCGGAGTGAAGTCGCTTCGCGCTCGACCTCTGTCAGAAATTGCTGCGCGATCGCGGAAAGTTTACCCGTCCAAGCGGCGCCGATCATGACTTTGGGAAAATTCGGTAACTTCAGTGCGCGAATTCCTTTCGGTGCTTTGAAGCCCGGCGTCGCCACGGTTAACCCAATGCCGTAGCCATGTGCGACATAACATTCGATCAATCGCGCGGAGTTGACCTCGATTCCGGGAAACCATTCCACGCCGAGCTGTTGGAGACCAAGTTGAAAACGAATGGAGACAGGATCGCTGCGCCGAAAAGTAATTAACGTTTCCTCAATTTTATCGCGACCCCACAATTCGTTGGCGCGAGTGAGACGTTGCGTGGCCTTAACTAAAAGGATTAACGGCAATTCGAGCAACGCGCGTGAGCCGACTCCATTTGCTTTTTTGTGTTCAATCACGGTAACGGCCAGATCAATTTCGCCCGCTTGTAAAAGTCGTTCGGCTTCGGCGCGGGCCGCCTCATGGAGAGTGAGGCGGAAGGCTGGAAAGTTTTTTCGCACGCGCCGCAAAATTTCCGGGAGATAATCGTGCAGAACGATGGCGGGTGCGGCGACTCGCAGTTGATGAGCGGAGCCGCCGCGAATTGCCTCGCCAACATGATCAATCTCGTCGAAGAAGGGCCGAATGAATTCGTACAGCTCCATGCCCGGGGGTAAGAGGGCGAATGGACGGCGATTAAACAATTTGGTGCCGAGAGATTCTTCCAGGCGCGCGACTTGGCCGCTGACGGCCGGTTGCTGGATCCCGTATGGCATATTGCGAACGGCGGGAACGATTCCGCCATGACGGGCGACGTAATAGAAAAGCTCGAGATGATGAATGTTCATGATCGAGTAATTCGATGTTTACCGGCGAATTTATCGATTCACGATTTCGCCGACGTTGGCGCATCATAACAGGCTTCTCCAACAAGACATCTTATGGACGGTCTGATTCTGCTGTTTTTGGTTGTTGTCGCAATCGTGTTTGTCGTTCCGGCAGTCGCGCTGGCCAAAGCCAGCCGGGCGCTGCGAGCAATTGAAGAGCTTAAACAGCGACTGCTCATGCTCGAGGAGCGCCTGCATCGATCGCCCGAGGATGAACCGGCACCACCGCCTGAAATAGTAACGCAACCAAAGTCAGCGGCGCCAATCATCCCGCCGGTTTCAGTGCCGCCACCTCTGCCCGTTACGGCAGTTCCGCCGCCGATACCTGAGACGAGACCGATCATTCCGGTTGAAGAGGTCCGGATGGAGGCCGCAGCGCCGCCCGCGCGGACCATCGATTGGGAGCAATTCATGGGCGCGAAAATGTTCGCGTGGATTGGTGGCTTTGCCCTTTTCCTCGGCGTCGCCTTCTTCGTAAAATATTCGTTCGAACATAATCTGATTCCGCCGGAGCTACGCGTTGCGATCGGATTTCTTGCCGGCATCGCGCTGGTCATTGGTGGCGTGGCGTTGAAACGAAAGGAAAACGTCGTCACCGCACAAACCTTGTGTGCGACCGGCATTCTCATTCTCTATGCCGTTACCTTCGCCTGCCGATCGTTCTACCACTTTCCTTTCTTCGGACTGATTCCAACGTTTGCGCTGATGTCGCTAATCACGGCAGCGGCGTTTCTCCTCGCGGTACGACTGGATGCGCCCGTGGTCGCGATTCTCGGAATCGCCGGCGGCTTTCTCACCCCGGTCCTTCTATCCACCGGGCAAGACAACCCCTTTGGACTCTTCGGTTACATCGCGCTGCTCGATATCGGTTTGCTTGCCGTAGCGCGGCGTAAAGAATGGAGCTCGCTCCCGATTTTAGGCGCTCTTGGGACTGTGCTCATGCAAATCGCATGGGTCGGCAATTTCTTTCTCCATGGACAGTACTTCGCCGGAAACAAGACATTGATTCCGATGGCGGTATTTCTTGGCTTCGAAATTCTGTTCTTGGCAGGTGCGCTCGCAAGCAAACGCGCGGGGAAATTGGACACTGCGATCTCCGGCGCTGCTCTCGCGGTTGGAGCATTCGCAATGTTCTGGGCGTTTTACTTTTTTTCCTTCACCACGATCGGAAGTCGGCCGGTCTTAATCTTGAGTTATCTTTTTCTGGTCGATGCGGCGCTGCTGGGACTCGTCATTGCAAAAAAATATTTTGCGCACCTAATTGCGATCGTCGGCGTCGCCACGTTCGTTTTTCTTGGGCTTTGGACAAACGATTATCTCACCGCGCATAGTCTTTACGTTGCGCTGGGTGCGTACTTCGTTTTCGCGCTGCTGCATTCCTCGCTTCCAATCGTGATGCCAAGACTCGGCAAGGCCACGCCGCCGTGGTCGGCCCACCTTTTTCCGGCGGTCACGCTATTGCTGGTACTGCTGCCGATTTTCAAATTGGCGACCGCTTCGTTTCTGGTCTGGCCGCTGGTGCTGTGCGTTGATGTGATCGCACTGTTCGCGGCCGCGGTGACAGGAATGCTGGCAGCTGTGGCAATTGTTTTGGTGCTCACTCTCGTCGCACTCGGCGCCTGGATGCTTCAAATTCCACCCGGCCTCACCGGTTTCTCGTCGTCACTTTTCCTGCTCGCTGGATTTTCAATTTTCTTTGTCGTGGCTGCGACGTGGGTATCGCGGCGCCTTCTGCAAGCGAAGAGGCCGGGAGAACTTGGAAATATTTTCGGCGAATTTGCAGCCCCAGCGAACTTCGCCGTTCAGCTTCCCGCTCTCGCCGCCACCCTTCCATTTCTCCTGTTAGTCATGGCAACACTGCGATTGCCACTGGGCAATCCGTCAGCGGTCTTCGGACTCGCGCTTCTTTTGGTGGCGTTACTGCTAGGTCTCACCAAAATATTTTCACTCGATCTGCTGGCCGGCGTCGCGCTCGGTTCCACCATCCTGCTCGAACACGCCTGGCACTTTGCCCACTTCAAAAGGGAAAACGCCGTCGTTTCGATTCTTTGGTATCTCGGGTTCACCGCCGTTTTCACGATTTTCCCATTTATTTTTCATCGCCAGTTCGCTCGCAAGAGCACTGTATGGGCGAGCGCAGCACTAGCTGCACCGCTTCACTTCTATCTCGTTTACGACGTTGTTCGCACGATCCAGCCGCACAGCGGAATGCTAGGTCTGGTGCCAGCCGCGTTTGCCATTCCTTCGCTGCTCGGGCTCGTGGCGCTGCTGCGACTCATTCCGAAAGAGAGTCCAGCGCACAATGCTCAACTCGCGCTTTTTGGCGGGGCGGCCTTGCTTTTCATTACTTTGATTTTTCCGATCCAATTCGATCGGCAATGGATCACGCTTGGTTGGGCCCTGGAAGGCTCGGCCTTATGCTGGCTATTTCATCGCGTGCCGCATCCTGGCCTGCGCATCGCCGGAATCGCGCTGCTGCTGATTTCATTTGCGCGGCTCGTTTGTAATCCTGCTGTGCTGGCCTATCACCCGCGAGCGGCAACGCCAATCTTTAATTGGTATCTCTACACCTACGGGATCGTTGCCATCTGCTTATTTGTCGCGGCCAGATTGCTGGCCCCGCCGCGTAATCTGATGCTGAACAAAAATGCGCCGCCGCTCCTCAACTCCCTCGGCACAATTCTCGCGTTCATTTTGTTAAACATCGAGATTGCGGATTACTTCAGCAAGCCGGGTACCTACGAGCTTACGTTCCACTTCAGCGGGAACTTCGCCCGCGACATGAGCTACAGCATCGCCTGGGCTCTTTTTGCACTGCTGTTGCTGATTGTCGGGATTCGCAAACGCAACAAGGCTGCCCGCTACGCCAGTATCGCCTTACTAGGCTTCGTCCTATTGAAGCTCTTTTTCCACGACCTATCGCAACTCCAGCAACTTTACCGGATCGCTGCGCTCATCATTGTAGCCGTCATCGCAATTTTGGCGTCGTTCTTGTATCAACGTTTTCTCGGTCAAACCGAGAAGCCTGGAACGCAATGAATCGCGCCGCTATCTCATTGCTGATTATTTTTTGGAGCGGCGCGGTTTACGCGTTGACGCCGAACCAATGGCGATTTCGTCAGACGATTGAGGTGCCGGCGTCTGGACTGGTGCAGGTGAATCTTCCGGCGGAAACAGTCAATATCGCGCGTCCCGATCTCAGCGACCTGCGAATTTTCGACGCTAACGAAAAAGAAGTTCCGTTTCTAATCGATCAACCGGTACCGCGCGCGGAATCAACCGTGCGGCCGAAAGATTTTCACGCCGAAATCATTTCCACCGAGACGCGGTTGCTTATCGCGACCGGCACGGATCTGACCATTGCTGGTATCACGCTCGAAACGCCGGCCGGAGCGAGTTTCATCAAGTCAGTGCGGGTGGAAGGATCAAGTGATCAAAAAAATTGGCGAACGCTGACCTCGGGCGATCCGGTTTTTAGCATGAGCAACGGCGCGGCGAAACCGCGCGTCCAATTTCCGGAAGGCAAATGGCAGTTCCTGCGCGTCGTCCTTGATGACAGTCGCACACTGCCTGTGGCTTGGACCGGCGCGCGATTGATCATCGCCGGTTCACCAGCTCCGACGGAACCCGTTTCAGCCACGATCAAATCGCGCGATGAAAATCCCGGTATGACGCGACTGGGGCTTGATCTCGGGGCAGCGAACCTGCGGATCGCGTCAATTCGAATTGGCGCGTCGGAACCGGTCTTCACCCGCGCCGTCACCGTAGCGGCACCGGAGTTATCAGAAGAGAAGTTGCACGAACAAACTTTGAGCAGCGGGGTTTTGTATCGAGTTGATCTGAATGGAAAAATCGAAGCGCGGCTGGACGTTCCAATTGAAAAACAAATTTACGGGCGAGAGTTAGTCTTGTTGATCGATAACGGCGACAGCCCGCCGCTTCTCATTTCCGAGGTTCGCGCCGATCGACGGATGACGCGTCTCCTTTTTTTCGCGCCCGCAGCTGGTTCCTACAGTTTGCTTTCCGGAAACAGTCAGTGCGATCCGCCTCGTTACGATCTTAGTCAATTGGGTGATCAATTGCGCCGTGCTGTAGCCACGGAAGGACGCGTGAGCAGGCCAGTGTTGAATCCCGGTTACGATGCGGCCGCGAATTTGCCACAAGGCTTTATCACTGGCGCAAAGATAGAGATTGCGCCGTGGAAATTCCGCAAGCCAGTTCAAGTCGCGAAGGCGGGTGCGCAACAGCTGGAACTTGATCCCGATGTTCTAGCCCGCGCGATGCCGGATCTTGGCGATCTTCGAGTCGTTAGCGAAAATGTCCAGCTCCCATATTTGATTGAGCGCACCTCGATCAGTCGGACCGTCAATCTCACCGCCACGCACGCCAATGATCGTGAACGGCCGACAATCTCGCGCTGGCAATTGAAATTGCCGCAGGCGGGCATCCCCATCACGCGCATTACTTGCATTTCAGATTCCTCGTTATTTGAGCGGACGTTTCGCATTTGGGAAGAATTGACGGATGAACGTGGCAATAAATATCCAGGGGACCTGGCACAGCCAACGTGGCGTCGAGTGCCCAATCAACCCGCCAGGCAACTAGCCGCGTCCTTCGAGCGTCCGCCCAGAAGCGACACGATCCTGATAGAAACCGAGAACGGCGATAATCCGCCCATCGAGTTGCATGAATTTCGAGGATACTATCCGGCCACGCGCGTCATTTTTGCTTCACCCGGATCGCAACCAATCGCGCTTTACTACGGAAACGATGAAGCCGCCACTCCGCGATATGATGCGAAGCTCATTGCTGCGCCATTGTTACGTTCCGACCGAATGGCGGCTGGGCTTGGCCCGCAAGAAATTCTGAAATCGGAACAGGTAACGGAAACATTGCGTGGCTCCGCTCGCTACATTTTTTGGGGAGTGCTCGGAATTGTTGTCGCGGCGTTATTGGTTCTGATTTCGCGTTTACTCCCGAAGGTAGGTTGAGGCCGTATGGGAGAATGAGTAGATCGTGGCACCGAAATAACCATGCAAAAATATGGTGTTTCTCACGACTGTAGCATAAGAATATTGACAACTAGATTTCGCATTAAGCCTTATTCCAAGCCTCGCAGTGGCCTCAACCCACCGCCCCGGCGGCAGAGTGCCCATGCCACATTTTCTCCAAGTAAAGCAGCCGCGCTCGTGGCAAAAAGTGTCAATTTACTCACGTGACGATTTTTCTGGGATGCGGATTTGCCGCGAAATACCGCGAGGGTGGGGGAGTATTTTCCGTTCCGTTGCAATGGATGCTTGGGTTAAAACGTCTAAAGTTCGATGCGATTTGGCTGGAAATTTTTCCCGGAACCGGCAATGAGATCGCGGACAGAAGAGCGATCCGCAGTTTTAAGACGCAACTCCGCCTTCACGGACTCGCCGAGAATTATTGTTTGCTTTATCAGCCGCGAGCCAGTGATACACACGAATTGGGCGGGATGCGCTCTCTGGGGATAAGCGAAAGCGATCTGCGTGCACGGCTAGCTGGCCCAAACGCGCTCCTGAATCTCAGCTATTCCGTTCATCCGCCGCTGCTTTTGCAGTTTGAGCGCCGAATTTTTTGCGATCTCGATCCCAGCGAAATTTTTTATTGGATGACAAAAATGGAGATGGGCCAGTCGTATCACCACGAGTTCTGGACCATTGGACTGAATGCCGGGGCGGATGATTGCCAGTTGCCCCAGCTCCGCATTCCGTGGCGAACATTTTTCCCGCTGGTTGACACAGAATTGATTCAGCCGCAGGCGGCGCCCGCGCGCTTCAAATTCACCACTATCGGCCAATGGTATTGGGGCGGAGCGGTCGAAGTGGATGGCCAGTTTCCCGATCTTTCAAAAAAGGTCGCGTTCGAGAAATATCTCGACCTGCCTGCGCGAGTAAAAAAAGTGCGCTTCGAGTTGGCAATGAATATTGGCAAGAATGATCCCGAGCGGCGACGTTTGAGCGAGCGTGGCTGGCACTTGGTCGATCCTCATCGCGTGGCAAAAACACCGGCGCGCTATCGGCGTTACGTGGCATCGGCCAGCGCAGAATTCACGGCGATCAAAGGCGTGGATGTAGCGTGGCAAACAGGCTGGCTGAGCGATCGCGCCGCGACCTTCCTCGCGATGGGGCGCCCGGTTGTTACCGAAGATACCGGAGGGTCAAAACACCTGCCGCAGCAAAGCGGATTCCATTTCGTGGATGATCTCGAATCGGCCAGTGACGCCGTCACCGAGATCATTTCGGATTGGGCATCGTTTTCTCGACAATCCCGCTCGGTCGCGGTCGAACTCTTTGATTCGGAAAGGAATCTGCGGAAAATCCTCGGCCTCCCACCACGACCGGCTTGATTTTTGGCGAAGCATGAATCGCCGTTTGCAAAACAATTTTCGGGTGTTACTCGTTTGGCCGATATGGCGGATTTGATCAAAGCCGATGAAGCAAAAATGCGGTTGAAAAAAGTGCCCGAGTGGGAGCTGGAGAAAAAGCACATCGAGCGCACGTTCGAGTTCGACGATTTCACGGATGCGATTGATTTTGTGAATGCAGTGGCCGAGGTGGCGGAGGAAGAAGAGCACCATCCGGATATCGACATTCGCTTTAACAAAGTGCGGCTGGTGCTTTCGACTCATAGCAAGGGTGGCCTGACCGATCTCGATTTTGCGCTGGCGGAGCGGATCGACACCCTTTCGGAGTAGCCCGTGCGCGAAACGCGCACCCGACAGGTCGTCGCCGCTATCATCACCGCGTTGCTCGTCCTGCTGGTCTGGAAATTTATCGATTGGCGGATGACACCACCGCCGCCGCCAAATAGCATTCCCACCCCGACGGCGAAACCGTAGCGGCTCAAAGCGGTCGCGATACTGCGATCAACCCCCAAAAGCTTTCGGGGTTGGCCCCACAGCCTCGCCACGGCGAGTCCGTCCTGTGACGGACAAAGATGGCTGTGCTACCGGCCTAGGGATAATTGGTCGCCGGTGAGCGGCCTTCGTCGACGTCGATAAATGCGAACATTGTGTCTATTTCGGAACGACCGGCCAAACCCGCTTCCTTCTTGCGGCGTTTCAAGGTTTCGGTGATTTCATCATTCCAGCCGCGTTTCCGCATGAATTCGTTCCAGACATAAATCTCGTTTTCCGATGGACGGCGTCCTTTATCGAAACACCACCATAAAATTTCCTCGTCGCTACCGCCCTCTATCACCCGCCTGACCAGATTGCGGTACTGGACATGTAGAAATTTAGTGCAGAACTCATCGAAACCGCGACCGAGATTAGGCTGGTAGTCGGGCGACAGCTTGTTTTTCTCATGCGCCCGAATCTTATCGAGCATCCGTCCGAAATAGACAAGGCCGCCGACTTTTGCCGACGGGCTGCGAATGCCTAACTCCCTCATCGGGCAGCGAGTGTGCGCCCTTTTAGTGCGACTTTCAAGCCCGCGCTCGGCTGCCAAGTGAAAGTCCGTTCACCGCAAAGTTCGGCTTCAGCCGTACCGTCTTCGAGATGCGAACCTGACGTCGGTTGCAGTTAATTGCTCTCAGCGGCGTTCGCCAGCGCAATTTGTGTCTGTGGAGATCGTGTGAAAACGGAGTTCACACCTTTCACCCGCAGCCGCCGCCGGCCGATCATCGCGCAAATAGCGATAGCGACCACAACGAACCACGGAATTGTCCCCCAATTGTTCCAAGCCGGCGGCACCGAAGGATCGGACGCATACCAAGGTATTCCATGGGACATCATGTTGTAATAGGCGAAAAGATAGATCGAGCTTGCGACCGTCAGAATCACGTACCAAGGCGGCGAGTAGAACAACACAAATGGCGCCATCCAGATCAGGTAGTAGGGAATGAAGCCAGGCGCGAAAATGGCGAAACAAATCCAGCACAAAGCAATGGTCCCGAGAAATCCCGCTCCTGATTGTTTCCTTCGCAACCAAGCGAGAGTGATGGCCAACGCGACGACGACGAGTTTCAACACCGTTAACAGCGGGAGGAGACGGTTTAACGATTGGGGCGTTACATTAAAGTGCAACGCATGGAGAAAAAACACGCACCAATAGGTGATACCCCAGCCGCCGGCATAACTGCTGTAGCCAAGAACGTTTCGGAAAAAGTAAAACGGCGAGCCAATCAGTGCTTCCGACCAGACCGCGAGGCACGAGAGACCGAATACGGCGGCGAACTTCAACCCCGGCTTTGCTCCTCGGTTCAACCAAAAGAAGAAAAACGCCGGAACTAAAAACAGCGGAATGATTTTGATCGCGCACGCTAAGGCAAGAAACATCGCGCTGAGTAACAGATTTTCTTCGACACAGAAATAAGTTGCGACCAACAACAGGCAAACCATGATTGGATCGACATTGCCGTGAAATCCACTCACCATGAACGCAACCGGACTAAGCGCGAACAGCGCCAAAGACCAAACTGGTGGATTGCCAGTCTTTTGATGCAGCCTC
>QHPP01000223.1 GCA_003219125.1 Verrucomicrobiota bacterium | reverse complement strand
GAAAGCGATCGATGCGCCACACGGGATGATTCTGGTTACCGGCCCGACTGGTTCTGGTAAAACCACCACGCTCTACTCCGTGCTCCAGGAGCTGAACAACCCGCAATACAACATTGTGACGGTGGAGGACCCGATCGAGTACGAGCTCAACGGGGTTAACCAGGTTTCGGTACGTAACGACATCGGGCTGGATTTTGCCTCGGCCCTACGCTCGATCCTGCGGCAGGACCCCGACATCGTAATGGTAGGTGAAATTCGCGACAACGAGACCGCCGACATTGCGGTGAAAGCGGCGCTAACCGGTCACCAGGTGCTTTCGACTTTGCATACCAACGACGCTGCCGGCGCGATTACGCGTCTGGACGACATGGGGATCGAGCCGTTCCTGATTTCGAGCTCGATTTTGATGACGTGCGCGCAACGTCTGGTGCGGAAGATTTGCACCAATTGCCGTGAGGAATTTATGCCTGAGCCGGAAATTTTCACCAGGCTCGGAGTTGAACCGAAGGCTGAAACTGTTTTTTACCGCGGGAGCGGTTGCGATCGTTGCAAGGGTCGCGGTTATCTCGGACGGCTGGCGATCATTGAAGCGCTAACGGTAACCGAAGCCATCCGCCGCCTCATTATGAAGCGTGCATCGGCGGCGGTGATTAAGAACCAGGCTGTCACTGAAGGAATGAAAACCTTGCGCATGACTGGCATCGACAAGGCGCTCGAAGGCCAGACCACGCTGGAAGAAGTATTGCGAGTGGCAGCGGACGATCATTGATGGCCATGACCATCCCATTTCTAGACCTCGTTAAGAGGACAAAAGAGAAATTTGAAAGCAGACGCCGCCCGACCGGGCCCGCGCCTTTGCCTTCGGTGCAGGACAAGCCTGAGAGCGACAAACTGGCGAAGCGGGTAATGCCTTATGCGGTGCGCACGATGACGCCGGAGTCAACCGCGCCGGCGCTGGCGGCGGCTAGTGTCATCGCTCCTCGACGGAACTCGTTGACGCGTCAGCCCATTGGCGCGCCGGGTGATTTCGGTCCGAGGGCGGATGTGTCAGTGGAACCACGCGGGGAAAGGACACTCTCTCTCGCCTTGAGTGATGTCATCGCGAAAATGCCGGATGGCTACCTCAAACCACAGGAAAGTTTCGATACCACCCGACGGCTAACGTTGAGAGCGGCTGAGGTGGAGAAGGGCTTGGCAGCAGGCCGTCCCAGCATTCAAATTGCAGCGATCTATCAGCAGGCACCGGAAATTTTCCTGCACACGGTGCAGCCATCCGATCCGGCAGTGGTGGTGTTGCCGGCGCAAAAAGTAATCGACGAACTTTCGCACCTTCGTGTTCGCGAGGACCAGACTGCGGAACCGATCATGGCGCAGGTTGAGACGCCGTTCTTGAAATTGATGGTGGAGGAATCTGCGAAATTCGGAACGACGGTGGCGCCGTTTACGACCACAGAACTGCCGACGCCCATGGAACCTTTGGCGGGTGCACCTGCGACCGCGCAGTCGGCTCCGGCGAGTCCGCCAGTTCAACCGCCGCCACTCCCGAGGCCGCCTGTCGTACCGGCGACCAGTCGTACGATTCCACCGCCGCGCATCGGGACGGTACCGACCCAGGACGGTTCGATGTCCCGCATTACTTTTGTTACACCGAGCGAGCCGGCGGAAAACAAGCCGGAAAAACCTTTGCCGATTGGAACGGGTGGGTCCGCGTTTCCGCGAGTTCCAGCCTCCAGCGGGCCTCCCGTTCCTCCCGCCGCGCCACCGACCGCTGGGCCGGCGCGAATTCCATTCCAAGCGCCGCCGCAGGTTGCGCCGCCGAAAATCGCTGCGCAAACGCCGGCACCCGCACCGCCGGTGCGAGAGGCGCCAACGCTTCCTCCGGTTGCCGCTGGCTCGCTTGAGCGAACTCAGGAGTCAATGGTCGCACTCCCGTTGCGCCCAATTCTGGCGAGTCTTCCACCGATGCAGGTTGCCGGCGACGTCGATTCGGTGCCGGCAGAGGCGAAGATTTCATTTCAGATGGCATTGATTGCGCCGCAGCTGGCGACTGGAAAAGTTGCGATTTCGCCGAAAGACTTTCACGCGGCCCTACCAGAGCAATATCGCGGTCTGTTTCTGCCTGATGCGGTGGAAGCACCGGTGCCGCTTTCGCTTCCCGACGTGCTGGCGAACTTGCCCGGAGACTCTCTTCGCGTGCGAGATGATCAGGAAGTTTCCACTCACGACGAAATGTTCGAGACGCCGTTTTTGGCGAAGGCAAACGAGGACGCGGAACGTTTTGCCCGACGCCAGGGGACCGTCCCAGTCGCTGCACCGGCAGAGCCGGAAGTGCCGAAGGCTGAAACACCCAAAGTAAAAGCCCCGGAAGTAGCGAAAGCCGAAGTTCCGAAAGTAACAATTCCAGACCTTCAGGTTGCTCAGGTTTCCATTCCGACAACAACTGGGGAAACTTCGGTGGCCGAGCCAGCTCCGAAATTTGATGCCAAATCCGCGATCGCTCTAGCCTGTGCCCTTCCCGGCATTGCGTCCTGCAGCGTGATTTTCTCGGATGGTTTAATCATCGCCGGAAACATCCCGGACGAAATGCATATGGAAGGTTTGAGCGCGGTGGCACCGACGATGCTCAAAAAGCTGCAAAAACACATGTGCGAAACCCAACTTGGTCCCCTCAGTTGCATGACGGTTCATGGTGAAAAGTCGCCCGTGACATTCTTTAGCGCCGGCAATCTTTGCCTGACCGCGGTGCACAACGGCACCGAACTGAGTGCGGTGAGTCGGCGCGAGCTCGGCCGCATCACACAGGAACTTTCGCGAACCTACCCGCAAGTGGAGACTCCTCATGTCCATCATTAATTACGCCAGCCGCGAGATTCAGTTTAAGATCGTTTATTATGGGCCGGCCCTCTGCGGCAAAACCACCAACCTCGGCTACATCCATCAGCGGATTAATCCGCAAAACCGCGGCGACCTTGTTTCGCTCGCTACCGCATCCGATCGCACCCTGTTCTTCGACTTTCTCCCGCTCAACGCTCTGGTTATCAAAGGCTTTGTCACCAAATTCCAGCTCTATACCGTCCCCGGTCAGGTCATTTATAATGCCACCCGCCAGCTCGTCCTGCGCAGCGTCGATGGCATGGTTTTCGTGGCCGATTCGCAGTGGGAAAAAATGGAGGAGAACGTCGAGAGTTTCAAAAATCTGGAGGACAACCTGGCCAAGCAAAACATGTCGCTCGACGATGTCCCCTACGTCCTGCAGTACAACAAACGCGATCTGCCAAATATCGCTCCGGTCAATTACCTCGATTACGTCCTGAACAACCGGAAGAAGCGGGTGCAAAGCTTCGAGGTCGTCTCCAGTACCGGGCAAAATGTTTTTGCCACCCTGAACGCCGTTTCGCAGATTCTGCTGCACAAGTTTAGCAAGCAAAGCGACGCCGGCCGTTCCGGTGCGCCCGGAGTCGGGAAGACGGGGCAAACACATGTCGCGCCCCAGCCGCAGCGAAGCGTCGCATGAACGCCATTCCCGTCCTTACCATCGACGACGTCGCAACGCTCGATGGCGTGCTCGCCGACTTCTTAAAAAAGGCGGAGGCCGAATTAACGGTCGTGATCGACCGCGGCGGCAATGTCATTTCGCAATACGGCGACATGACAGTGATGGACGTCACCATCATCGCTGCGCTCGCGGCCGGATCCTTCGCTGCGACGCGTGAACTGGCACGACGGATTGGGGAAGTGGAGTTCAATGCCCTTTATCACCAGGGCAATGGCAGCCACATTTTCATGAACTCAGTCGATGACGAAACGATCATGATTACAGTTTTTGGTCCGCGGACGACGGTTGGGCTGGTTCGTTTCTATTCTACCGGCACGGCGCAGCAGGTCGCAGTTTTGTTAAAATCACTGCAAAAAGATAATCACGGTTTCAGCTTCAACGCTTCCGATATCACTGCCGCCCCGATCTTCGCCGACGCGGCGCCGCCGGCCTGAAGCGTGCTATAGACAGCGAAGCGGTGATCATCGGAACAAATACCCGGCTCGCTGCGGTTTTGCAGAATTGCAGCGCAGTGTAACTGCGCTGGGCGCACAGGCCGACCGCCTGCGTTCCGTCGCCGCCATCGCTTCGGCCTGCAGCTATACTTTAACTTACACAGCGCGCCGGCTGGTTATCTTCCCACGCTACTTGACTCGAAAAATGAGATACTGCTCGGGCGGGATGCGCGCAAATACCCAGGGCAAGGGGCCCCATCTGCTTGAATAAAATCCAGTGTGCAGTTCTGGACTCATCGTTGCCAGTAAAAACTGAGGGTAATTAACCTGCTCAGGAGGACCGGTTGTTGGGACAGGCGGAGTCCGACTGACATTCGAGTTACTTAATGGAACGATAAGTACGTCGCCTGAAATCGTCCCACGCTCAGCGCGGTCCAATGGCTTCGCCTTCCATTGCTCGATATAATATTGGAAGCCCCAATGTCCCTCGAACCACACCGTGCCGGGTTCGCTCTCGAATCGATTCTGGAAGAAGGTGGCGGCCAGGCGCGCGGTGTCGGCAAGTTTGTAATCTGCCGTTGTAATTAGCAGGGAAACAACCGCGGCCGGCAGAAGCGGCCAGCATGTCGCTGCCGCTGTCCTCGGCGGCAGAATTGGCAAACCTCTGCCGCCGGTGACCGCGGCAGCTACAACTGTCGAGGTTTTGAATCGTCTGATCAAGAGGATCACCACTGCCGGCGCCATCGGCAGCAGCGTTCGCGCGGTGATGGACCAGTTCATCATCGTAGCAAAAAAGAATGTGCCGAATACCCAAAGGCTGAGCAGCAGCGACTCCGCCGTTTTTCGCTGGACGACATCGGCCATCGCCAGCGCGAGAATCCCGATTCCGATGGTCGCGAACAAGGCTCCTTCGGCTGTGACTGCGAGGACGTCGGTCCTCGAAGTAAGTCCGCGTCCTATCCCGAAATAAAATGACGGGAGAAGGGCGAGGAAGATCGCGATTCCGCCGATAAGAACCTTCCGTGATTTAAGAAAGGCGGCATAGAACAGAGCGGGAAACAGGCAACCGCCGGTGAACGAAAGCCCGGTAAGAAATTGTCCCGACAATTGCTTCTCTGCTTGGGCGGTTGCTTGCCAGGGATAAATCATTGCGTTGCTGAAAAGGCCCTGACCGTATTTTGCTTTAGTCATCACTTCATAGATGCCGATGACCGCAACGGGGATGAGAAGAAACAGGAGTCGGCTGGTGAGACGGCGGTTCTGAACAAGAGTATAAACAGCAAGGAGCGGAACGAGGCTGACTCCGAAGTATTTGGTTAGCGCGGCCGCGGCTGCGAGAAGCGATGCCAGGAGAAGAAGCCAGTAGTTATGACGTTCCAGGCCACGCAGCCAGCAATCCACCGACCATACCCATAGCGCAAGCAACCAGACGTCACACATTACCGTCGTTGCCGAGATGAGGAAGACAGGCGTGAAAAGCATCAGGAGAGCGGCAAGCAAAGGCGAACCAGAGAGGCGCTGCGCCAGAAAAAAGGTCCCGAGGACGGCCGCCACTGCGGGAAGGAGGAAAGCGCCATGCATTGCCAGCTCGCTCCAACCAAGGAAGCTCGCGGCCAGGGCTATGTAATAGGCGTTTAAAGCGGGATTCTGCATGACCGAAAACATCGGCTTGGCGCTCACATACCAATTCACCGAGAACCCATAGGGATCGGCCGGGTGCTGGGATACCTGGTGCGCTATCCATAGGAAAAGCGGATCGTCGATATGAAAGGCTTTGTTGAGGAACGGGGCCAAAGCAGCAATCACTGCAATAGTGGCGAAGAACGCGTTGCGAGTCGGCGAATTCTTCATTTCAAAAGTAATGGTAGGGTAAGGGTCAAGAGACACAGGTCTGGTGACCTGTGTGGCGCACAGGCTTTCAAGCCTGTGTTCCGTCGCGGCGATGTGGTCATCACTGGCCGCCGGCCGACTCTCTTTTAGGCTCTGCTAACCCAAATCTCGTTAGCTGGTGCGCTTTAACTGGTAAACTCTTTCACCACCAGGGTGGCGTTGTGCCCGCCGAAACCGAAAGAGTTGTTCAAAGCTACACTCACCTTTTTCTCCCGGGCGGTGTGGGCGGTGAAATCGAGATCACATTCTTCATCGGGATTATCGAGATTAATCGTAGGCGGAATCACGCCATCACGTATGGCCAGCGCGCACGCCGCCATCTCGACCGCGCCGGCTCCGCCGAGCAAGTGGCCGGTCATCGATTTGGTTGAACTAATTGAAACGCTTTTCGCACGGTCGCCAAAGACTGTCTTGATCGCACGCGTCTCGGCCACATCGCCGAGACCGGTCGAAGTAGCGTGGGCATTGATGTAATCCACCCGATCGACCGATAGCTTGGCGTGCTCGAGAGCAAGTTCCATCGCCTTGGCCGCTCCTCCGCCATCGTGCGGCGGCGCCGTCATGTGATGCGCGTCCGCGCTCAAACCATAGCCAACGAGCTCGCAATAGATTTTCGCGTTGCGCTTTTTTGCGCGTTCGAGTTCTTCGACGACCACCACGCCTGCACCCTCGCCGATGACAAAGCCGTCGCGATCGCGGTCCCATGGTCGCGAGGCGCGTTCCGGCTCGTCGTTGCGCGTACTTAAAGCCTTCATCGCGCCGAACCCGGCGAGCCCGATGGGGATGATCGCTGCTTCGGAGCCGCCCGCGAGGAAAACGTCGGCGTCACCAAATTTGATCATGCGCCAGGATTCGCCAATGGCGTTGTTCGAGGTGGCGCAGGCGGTAACGATGCACATGTTCGGACCGCGCATCCCGAATTCCATCGAGATCAATCCGCTCGCCATGTTGCTGATGAGCATTGGAATGGTGAAAGCGGAAACGCGCTTTGGACCTTTGGAAAGCAGAATGGTGTATTGGTCTTCGAGCGTTTTTAGTCCGC
>QHPP01000222.1 GCA_003219125.1 Verrucomicrobiota bacterium | reverse complement strand
TTTCCAGTGGCGGAACTTCGGCGCAACCGCCCTACGATCACGCCGGCCCCGCGGTGCGACCTGGTGATGAGTTGAACGGTTTGCTTCGCGAGCAAGGCAAAATCCGCAAGCAATTCGCGGGTCTGCTCGAAAGCACCGGCATCGGTCGCGGCGCTGGATCGCTCAAACCGGATTTGTATTGGGAGCTGCTAAACGCCGATGATGTTGCGGTGGCCACACTCGGCGCTTTTTATTCGCGCAACGCCGGCGGAAAGGTCCAGGCTGCCGACACTTTTTACTACGCCAGCGGCGGCTACTATGTGACCCTCACTCTCCATCAAATGTGGCCGGTGGATGTGAATGGCAAACCGCACACCCTCACCTGGCGTGGCGACATGGTTTCGTCTGCCTCGCTCTCTGATTTACATGGCGTCGAAAAACTCGGTTCGGAATCGGCAATGATGAAGGACATCGCCAAATCCATCGCGCTTTTCCGCAGGGAAAGTGCGCACTGAATCGTGATGCCGCGAAATTTTAGCCGCCACCTGCTGGTCGCGATTTTCCTGACCGCGGCCACCGGATCATTCGGCACCGACTTTTGGCCGGTCGAATATTCATTCGAGGAAACGTTTGTGGGCGAGGCGAGCGTGGCACGCGGACCCCATCGGGTTGAGGATTTCGATGAGAGCGACACCTTACTTCGTTTAATTCTCACTCCGCGGGTGAAGCTTGGCGTCTTACGACTCGGTTTCGAATATGAGCAATTCTCCTTCGGGATGGGAAAAAACACATTACTTCCGAACACGCTTCAATCAGTCGCCGCGGTCGTCGGAATCGATACGCAATTCTCTGATTCAATTCTCGTTAGATTGGAAACCACTCCCGGCGTTTATAGCGAGGCTTTCCGGCCCGGCTCGACCGATTTCAACATGCCGTTCGAGATCGGCGGCACCTATATTTACAATCCTGATTTGCAGTTCGTAGTTGGCGTCAGCATTGACGTGGAACGAAAGTATCCTGTCATTCCTGGCGGCGGTATCCGCTGGAAATTTCAACCTCACTGGGTGCTCAATGCGGTTCTGCCCACACCGCGTCTCGAATACGAATGGAATAAGAACCTGACTTTGTATGCCGGCGCGACTCTGAAGGAAACAAATTTTCGAGTAGGCGACGATTTCGGTCGCGACCACGGGATTCCCAAGTTGAATCATGCTGTGCTAACCTATAGCGAAGTGCGAGCCGGCCTCGGCATTGACTGGAAGGTCACAAGCTGGCTATCCGTCAATGCTGAGGCCGGCTATCAACCATATCGCGTCTTCGATTTCTATCGCGCCAACATCCGCTTCCACGAAGATGGCAGCGCGCCCTACGGAATGATTGCGCTGCACGGCGCGTTCTGATGGGGGTGCTGGGTAGCGCGCGCGTCTCGCGGGTTGGTTTCGGCTTCTCGCGGAAACAGGCTTTTTCGCCGCTCGCATTTGTGCCGCTTTTTTTCCGCCCGCCGCTCGGAATTCTGACGCACATTTACTCGCTCCGGAACTCGGCCGTTTACAGGATGGCTGACGGCTTTTAATACAAATCTTGTCGGCGGTGATCGAATACCGCCATGCGGCCGCGGACGGATTTGATGACCTCTTCTGAGATATCAGCTTGAAGCAGTTCTTCGCGATCGGCGGAGGCGGCTGCAACAATCACACCGTAAGGATCGATGACCGCGGATGTGCCACAAAAAGTGACTCCGTCATCTGTCCCGACTCGATTTGCCAGAATGAGGTAGCATTGATTTTCAATCGCGCGCGTCAGCGCGAGAATCCGCAAATGTTCCAGGCGCGGGAATGGCCAGGCCGAGGAATTAACGAAAACATTTGCGCCATGTTCTACCGCGAGGGCGCGGCACACCTCGGGAAATCGAAGGTCATAGCAAATCGTTAGACCGAGATTAAATTTGTCGAGCTTGCAACTTACGAATGCATCGCCGGCATTAAAGACAGGGCGCTCGTCCAACGGCGCAGCTGTCACCAAATGCGTTTTGCGATATTTGGCGCGGATGTCGCCACCGGCGTCGATGAAAACCTGGCCGTTATAAATGCGCGCACCATCGCGATCAGAAACGCCGACGACGATTGCAAGCGAAAGTTGCTTTGCCGTTTTTTGAAGCTGAGGCACTGCGCCCTCACTCCAGGATGTTGCGTGTTTCTGGATCACCGGCATCGAATAGCCGGTATCGATCATTTCAGGAAAGACGACCAGTTCCGCGCCGGAGTCTTTGGCACGTGAAGCGAAATCGTTAACTGTGCACAGATTCGCCTCCAGATCTCCCGGCGTGCAGGCGATCTGGGCAGCCGCGATTTTCATCGCTTCTATTTGTAGGGCGTTTCTGTAAAACGCCAAGTTGCTTCCTTTTCGTTCGGCAGCGGAGTTCAACTCCTCCGGGCGCACAGGCTACAAGCCTGTGTTCCTAACGCAACGTCTTATCCAACCTTCCAATCTTCAACGTTTCCGGCCACCACTTCGCCACGCCGAGGACGACGAGAATGGTTCCGATTCCGCCAGCGACTACCGAAGTGACCGGACCAAACAACGCAGCGGTCAGGCCGGATTCAAGGGCACCGAATTCGTTCGACGTGCCGATAAAGATGTTGTTCACGGCGGAGACGCGGCCACGCATTTCATCGGGCGTGACCAGTTGCACGATGGTGCCGCGAATGATCACGCTCACGCTATCGAATGCGCCAATCAAAAAGAGCATCGCGAGAGAAAACCAAAACGCGTGTGACAATCCAAAGAGAATGGTGGCGATTCCAAAACCAGTGACGGACCAGAGCAAATTCCGACCGGCGCATTTCATCGGCCTTAAGTAGGCGAGCAACAGCGCGGTGCCGAACGCACCGATCGCTGGCACGGCGCGCATCCAACCGAGTCCAATCGCGCCGACATGTAGAATTTGATCGGCAAACATCGGCAATAACGCCGTTGCGCCCCCGAGTAAAACCGCGAACAAGTCGAGTGTGATGGTTGCAAGGATAACGTGTTTGCTCAGAACAAAACGCATTCCCGCCTGAAGACTTCGCCAGGTATTTTGCTCTTCCCGTTTTTCCCGGGCTAGCGCACGCGGAATTGGCAATATCAGAAGAAAGAAAAGAAACGAACAGATGGCGTCGATGATGTAAACGCAGGAAAAGCTAATGTGCGCGACGATGAACCCGCTAATGGCCGGGCCAGCAACCGAGCCGATTTGAAAAACGCTGTTGTTCCAAGTGACAGCGTTAGCGAAAGCGTCGCGCGGCACCAGTGTCGGAAAAAATGAACTACGCGCAGCCCAGGCAAACGTTCGGGCCGTCCCTGAAACAAAGAGCAAAAGATAAATCAGCGGGACCGAGAAATCGTCGAAATGAAATGCTGATTGATGGCGCTCGAAAATCCCGGCGATCCCGCGCAATAGATTGTTGCCATGCTGTGAAATCGGCCACGCTGGAATGACAAGATGTTTCCAGGAAACCAATGCCAGCGCGGCCGACGCAATCGCGCTGAAAAACTGCGCGATCATGATGATATGTTTCCGGCTGTATTTGTCCGCCAGATGTCCCGCCGGCAGCGAAAGGCAAACGACCGGCACTGCGAGGACGAGGCCGACTAATCCGAGGGCAGTGGCCGAATGTGTGCGCCGGTAAATCTCCCACTCCACCGCCACGGCCAACATTTGCCGGCCGAGGATGGCGAGAAGATTTCCCGTCATATAGAGATTGAAGTTGGCAAAGCGAAAGGCGGCATAGGGATCATGCGGCGGCAGAGTGACTGGCGGAATGGCCGGCGGCGCTTCGTCGTGATCCATGAAGTGTGCGCGTTTAGCAACGCGTTCGCGAGAGGCTAGCGTCGGGCTCCCTTGTCGCAAGCGGCTTAAAGGCTCTCTAGCTTCTCTTCAAAGCGTTTGTCGTGATTTGAACTCCAAAGTGCCCGGACTTGCATCAGCGATGACGCCGAGTAGTTGCAAGCAATGACGCCGGTCTATTCCCGCAATAATCCGTTTCCCGGAAAAATGGTCGTTAATCGACGGCTGAACGAAGGAAATCGGAACAAGGAGACGCGGCACCACGAAATTTCGCTGGCCGGGTCGGGGTTGACCTTCGAGCCGGGGGATTCAATGGCAGTTTGCGCGTCGAACGATCCTCCGCTGGTCGAAGAGATAATTCGTGCACTTGGTGCTACCGGCGATGAGATCGTGCCTGCGGGAAAAAACGAAACAGCGCCGCTGCGACAGGCCTTGCTACGAAACTACTCCATCACCACGCCGACACCGAAATTTTTGAAAGCGATCGTCGAGCGGGCCTCGGCCGCACCGTTGATAGAAGAATTGCTTCGTCCTGACCATAAACACGATCTCCAGGTTTATCTCTGGGGGATGGAGGTGATCGATTTTCTCTTGCAACATCCTTCGGCCAAATTTACGCCCGAGGAATTCGTTGGCCTGCTGACGAAATTGCAACCTCGGCTTTACTCGGTCGCGAGTTGTTTGCGGGTCTTTCCCGATTCCGTCCACTTCATCGTCGACGTCATTCGCTACGAGTCGCATGGACGCCTTCGCAAAGGCGTGGCTTCGACCTTTCTAGCTGAGCGCTGCAATGATCAGCCCGTCCCAGTTTTTCCTAGCGTGGCTAAGCACTTTCATCTGCCGGAAGGCGATGCCGATATTATTATGGTTGGGCCTGGGACCGGGATCGCGCCTTTCCGGGCTTTTTTGCAGGAGCGTCGCGCGGTCGGCGCGCGCGGGCGTAACTGGCTCTTCTTCGGCGCCCAGCGCGCGAGCTGTGACTATTATTATGGCGAGGAATTCGAGGAATTAAAGAAACAGGGCATTCTCACCCACATTCATTGTGCGTTTTCGCGTGATCAGGAGCATAAGATTTATGTGCAAAATCGGATGCAGGAGAGCGCAGCCGAATTGTGGCACTGGCTCGACGCCGGAGCGTATTTTTACGTTTGCGGCGATGCGCTGAAGATGGCGAAAGATGTCGATGCCGCGCTGCGCACGATTGTGCAGGAGCAAAGCGGCAAGTTACCCGAGGAAGCGCAGGCGTATGTCGAGCAAATGAAGGCCGACAAGCGGTATAAGCGGGACGTTTACTAACGAGTTCGCGTTCCAACCGGTTTCGCTGGCACTCCGTAGCGCGGAAGCGAAGGCCGACGGCGAATCTCCCGAAAGGCAACTTGGCCTCCTTCGCGCTGCCGCGCTACGGCGTGCGAGCGAAGTCGCCCCTCCCAGTCAAAGCCCGGCCATGGCGCGGGCCAAGATGAAACCGAGTACGCCGGTGGCTGGGAGCGTCAAAATCCAGGCCCAGATGATCCGTTCTACCACCGTCCATTTCACTCCGCTGAATCGTTTAGCTGCGCCGACGCCCATGATCGAGGTCGAAATCACGTGCGTAGTTGAAAGCGGAATACCGTAAACGCTTGCTGTCTGAATGATTAGAGCCGCGCTCGTCTCCGCGGCAAAGCCGTGCACCGGCTGAAGTTTTACCATTTTGTGTCCGAGGGTGCGGATGATTCGCCAGCCGCCCGCTGCTGTGCCCGCCGCCATGGTGATGGCACAAAGGATCTTTACCCACGCCGGAATTGCGTCGAAGGCCGGCGTTTGTAAAAAAGTCAGCCAGCCGGGCAAATGATCGAAGCTCCCAGCCTTCGTCCCGGTAAAAAGCGCGAGGGTGATAATGCCCATTGTTTTTTGCGCATCATTGCTGCCGTGGGAATGCGCCATCCAGGCCGCACTAAAAACTTGCAACTTGCCGAAAACGGAATGGACCGTCGCCGGCGTAAAACGATGAAAGATCAGAAAGAGCGCGAACATCACCAGAGCGCCGAGAAAGAAACCGGCCAGCGGCGATGTAATCATCGGGACAACCACCTTCGGCCAGAGTCCGGTGTTCCATTTCAACACCGACCAGTTTCCGTGCGCGGTCGCGAGCGCGGCTCCGCACAATCCGCCGATCAGCGCATGACTGGAACTCGACGGCAAACCGACCCACCAGGTCGTAATATTCCAGGTAAAGGCAGCGATGAGCGCGGACAACACTGTCGCCATAGTCACGACATTGGTGTCGACCAAACCTTTGCCGATGGTGGAGGCGACTGCGCCGCCCAGAAGCGCGCCTGTTAAATTGAAAATTGCCGCCATCACGATGGCTTGCCTCGGGGTCAGGACTTTGGTCGAGACAACAGTCGCGATGGCATTGGCCGCATCGTGAAAGCCGTTGCTGTATTCGAAAACAATCGCTGCAAAGACAACGACGAAAAACGTGATCATCGAGAACGCCGACTACGCGTATTTCAAGACGACCTGCAGGATAATGTTCCCGGCGTCCCGGCAGCGATCGATCACTTTCTCGAGTAATTCGTAAAGATCACGCAGAAAAATAACGTGTTTCGGTGAGTGATCGCCGTGATAAAGATCATGCAGCAGCTCAAGCTCGAGTTTGTCGGCGTCGCCTTCAATAGTTTGCAGCCGCGCGTTCATTTCGCGAGCAGTCCGAATGTCAGTGCCTTTGCGCAATTGCTGCACCATTGCCAGCACCACTTCGGCTGCGCGATCGAGCAGCTCGACTTGCCGGCGGAAACTCCGCCCATGCAAGTCCTCCGGGCAAATCAAAATCCGTTCGCCGATTTTCTCGACCGTTTTCGGAATTTTGTAGAGCGCACTGGCCAGCGCCTGAATGTCTTCACGTTCCAACGGAGTGATGAATGTTTTCGAAAGTTCCTCGGTTAACTGCTGAGTGATTCGTTTGTCTTCGCGCCGGCTTTCTGCAAACGCTGCCAGATCGCTCGTCGATTCGCTTTTCTCCAGTTTCGCCAGCAGATCGATCAGGTGATGAACGCTGCTATCGGCTTGCTGCGCGCTCGCTTCCAGAAGGTCGTAAAACTTTTCGTCGTGACCGAGAATTTTGCTGATTGAGAACATTTTGCTGATTGAGAACAT
>QHPP01000221.1 GCA_003219125.1 Verrucomicrobiota bacterium | reverse complement strand
GCCCGATTAGAGCGTCGACGATTCTCCATTTCGGTCTGGTGCTTGTGGAGCGCCGTTTCGATAGCGGCTTTCAGTCCCGCTCCGCTAAATGGCTTGAGCACATACCCAAAGGCGCCGGCGGCCACCGCACGCTCCATTGTTCCGTCATCCGCGTGAGCGGTGAGAAAGACGACCGGCAGTTGGAAGTTGCCGCGGATGGCGACTGCGGCAACGATGCCATTGACGGTTCCAGCGAGGGTGATGTCCATAAGAACCAGATCCGGCTTGTGTAATTCAACGGCATTAAGAGCTTCATCAGTGGTGCTAGCGGTAGCTGCGACTTCATAGCCGAGTGAAGCGAGTTCGCGCTTAAGGGCTGAGACGGTGATGGCTTCGTTTTCGACGATGAGGATGCGGGCGTTAGTCATGGAAAGTCGGTGTGGATTGGGGTTCTGTTTTCACTGGTTTCGAAGGTAGAAGAGAAGGGAAGAAAATCGTGGCATGCGTGCCGCCCGCTGGATCATTTTCAATTCTTGCTTCGCCGCCAATCTGTCGCGTCATTCCCAGGACGAGTTCGACGCCGAGCCCCGCATTCTTTGTTGCGTCAAATCCCGTCGGCAGCCCGCGGCCATCGTCGCGTACTATCATTTCGTTGCGGTTACCTCCGTGAAGTTCCACCGTGAGCTTACCCGCAGGGCGTCCGGCAAACCCATGCTTAAGCGCATTGAGGAGGAGTTCGTTGGCAATGAGGCCCAACGTTACCCCGGTGTCCAGGTCGACTGCGACCGGATCGGCACGGACGTCGAGCGCCAAAATGCAGCCTTGAGCCGTGTGGGAGCGAACGAGCATCTCGGCCATCTCCCGAAGGTGTGTCGCGAAGTCCAAATCGGAAAACTCGCCACTGGAGTAGAGTTGCTCATGCAGACGAGCCATGGAATAGACGCGATCGCGACATTCATCGAAGACAGCCTTGTCCGCGGCGTTGCTGAGCTTCTCCGCCTGAAGCATTAGGAGGCTGGAGATGATCTGGAGGTTATTCTTGACCCTGTGGTGCACTTCGGCCAGCGAAGCAGTGCGTCGATCGACGCGCTCTTGAAGTTCGGCCTGGAGCCGGTGGAGCGTTGACAAAAGGTAAGCGACGATGCCGTAGGTCAACGCGAGCATCGCAGCATTCCAATAGGGCATGAGCGGGTGGCCGTAGGCGCGGCTCAGCGCCGGGTCCCCGACGAGCCATGCCGCGGCGCTCAACACCCCGATGAACCACCCGCTGACACGACCTGCATACCAAGTAGCCAGCACCACCGGCACGAGGTAGAACACTGCCAGCGAGAAGTCGCCGGTGACATAGTCGAACCAGGCGATCACGGCCACGAGGATCACGGCCAGCACCGTGACGGCACCCTGAGAGATGCGAGCGAGGAGCTCCAGCGCGCGATGAATCGCGGCGGCAGATTGTTCCCAAGCCGAACTGCCGATAGCCGAGGCGCCGAAGCGAACGGGCGTGATGAACAAATCAGAGTTACCAAGCTGCTTTGTTTTCATCTCGATCTTTTTGAGCTCAGTTCACATTCCATTTAGATTTTCAGATTCCTGATTTCGTTAGCAGCGATCAGTAGCTGATCCGGCGCAATGACCTCTGAGTTGGCGTTAGCCACGAGCGCGGCCGACAGCGGGTTGTTGAAGCAAATGCGAGCGCCAGTCTCGTAGGGGTCGGCCGTTCGCGCAGGTAGAGAAGCACAAGCTGTCGTTTCATCTTAAGCCGATGTTGGGATTCAGCTTGCCACCGGCTGCGACAATCCGAAGGATCGCAATGTCTCCGGTGATAGACTCCCGGTTACATCCTGATGCATGGCGATTTGATACTTTGCCACCGCATCGCGCACGAGCGGGCCGTAAATCCCGTCGATCGGGCCGTTGTAATACCCCAGTTGCGTGAGCTGCTTCTCAACGGTGGTGACCGTCGGGTCAACCATCGGCGTATTACTGTACACGTTCTCATTATAATAGTACGGCTCAACATCGGCGTAATAGCCGGGATAGTAGTCGTACGGATAGTAATCGTAGGCGTAGTATGGGTAGTAGTCCCAGGGGAAGAACCCGTCATCCAGCCCACACCAGAAGCCATCGATAAAAACAAAGAAGCGATTGTGGAAGAAATGGGCATGACGCCGGTCCCAGTCGCTGTGCCAATTTTGGTCGTGACGTTCAGCGATATGGCCATTGAAGGCGGGCCGGCCGGATGTTCGAGCTTGTTGCGCCGCTGAATTATTCCCGCGGAGGTCCGGTCTGGTCATGGAGGGCGATCGCTGAATTGGAGAACGGACCTGTCCGGGGCGCGCGTTCGTATAATGCATGCCTCTGCTATAGTAGTAAGCGGGCCGACCACTAAAACCGGGTCTGCCAATGCCGACTCCACCTCCGCGACTATCCGCTCCGCCTCCGGTGTGTCCGCCGCTAAAACCACCAGCACTACCAAATACGCCTGCACCCCCTTCGTGGCCAGCTGCCCAGCCAGTGTGGGCTAGGGCGATCAATGTGATGCCGATTAAACTAAGGAATGTTAATCTTTTCATATCTGAAAATCGTGGCTGTCGCCCTTCCCGGCTATTGCACGTCGGTGGTATTTTCCGGTGCCACGTTCGAGTGATGCTCGCTCCCTCTTTGGGGTAAGCCTGCCTCGGACGCCCTCCAACCCTGTTTTCGCGTTCACCCCTCCGAGAACCTCAGATGAACGGCCACAAGATTGCGATCAGCAAGCTTATGATCACTATCGACAAAAGAACGAGGTACCATGAGCTTGCGGGGGACGGTGGGGGGAGATCGACCTCAGGGGTAGCGCTGCCAAACACCAGGCGAAGACTTTCGGGGTGATCATCAAAAATTAGAATGTGCTGCACCTTCCTGCCCTCGGCCGAACTTGTTGGGGCCAGGTTTATCGTCTGCTTAATGATGAAAATTCTTTTCGCCCGCGTGCCTGGCTGCCGATTAAGAGAAAGAAAGCGAAACGAATTGGACGAACGACCTTCGGCCGGCGGCTTAAGGAGAGGCGCGTCGAATATTCTCGCCCGGTGATGATAGCTCCTTCTTTTCATAGCCCACGATAGGGCAAGCCATCACATCACCGCCATGGCGCGTCCGTGGGATTTTTTCGTGCCACTTGCGGAATCATCCTCACTACCTCATTAGAGATAGATTAGTCATCGCCGATGAAGGCGGACTAGACGATTACTACGGGTGCTATTTTCGCCTTAGGCGAATTTCTTTTGGGCCGCAGCGCCAGCTGTAACGGAAGCCCGCGGTGGCCGCACTATAACCGGCAGCAGAATTGAAATTGCCATCACCACAGCAATAACGTGAAGGGCCCCCGCATAAGAACCGGCTGTTTCGCGCATCCGCGCGATGAACAACGGACCGACCGCGCTGGCAAAGCTCCAGGCAGTTAACATTAACCCGTAAATGGGGCCGACGTTCTTCGGACCAAAGTAATCAGCCGTAAACGCCGGCATGGTGCCAAAGCCGCCACCATAACACATTAGCACCACGAAAGTGACGATCGTCATTAACGAGGCCGCGGTGATACTTGGGAGAAACCAAAACAGCAGAACTTGAAGAACGAACATCACCAGGAATGTGAATCGCCGTGTGATCAAATCTGATACCCAGGCCCAGAAGACGCGACCCGCTGCATTACCCAGGCTGGCGATTCCCACCATGCTGCCCGCGACCACCGCGGTTACTTTGGTCAATTCCTGAAAAATCGGCGCCTCCTGCGAGATGACCGCGATACCGGCGCAGGTATTAAGAAAAAGAAGCATCCACAGAGCCCACCACTGCCATGTCTTCAACGCTTCCCCCAGCACGTAATCGTGTCCAGCGCGTTGCGAAGTTTGCAACGCGCTTGGTTTCCAGCCTTCCAGTTGCCACCCTTCCGGCGGATTTTGCATGAACATGCCGGCGACCATTGTGACAATGAGATACGCGATGCCGAGGTATGCGAATGTGCTCAAGACACCGACGCTTTGAATGAGTCGCGTCGCCACCGGCGCGGTGATGAGCGCGCCCGCTCCGAATCCCCCGACCGCAATGCCAGTGATGAGTCCTCTTCTATCGGGGAACCATTTTACCAACACGGCCACCGGAACGATATAGCCAAGGCCGAGACCGATGCCGCCGATCAATCCGTAACTGATGTATAACCAAGCCAGGCTATGAGTGAAGCTGGCGAGAAAAACTCCCACGCCGTAAAATACGCCACCGGTTAGCGCAACGATCCGCGGCCCTTTGCGATTCAGCCATAGACCACCAAAGAATGCGGCAAATCCCAGTACGAAAATGCTGATCGTAAACGTGAGCGTTACTTCTGAGATGCTCCATCCGAATTGCTTTGTCAGTGGCACCCGGAAAACGCTCCAGGCGTAAACGGCACCGAGCGCGATCTGGAAAAACACTCCTGCGATCGCGATTACCCAACGATTATTCGTGCGCATAGATTGATCATATCGGAGTTGTCAACTGTGGCTCTCTTGCTATCGCATCGAGGGTCGCTTTGTCGATATACAAACGCGCCATAACAATCCCGGCGGGGCGTGAGCCAGCCACTCGAGAAGGAAAAATCCTGAAAGCAATCAGCCTTGAACATCTCCACGAACACCAAATCGGAGTCGGCTGTATTCTCGATCTGGTGCGGCAAGGACTTTTGCACCTAGCCGGCGTCTCCCTCCTGAAAGTCTCAATGCACCCGGCAAAAATACTCCCGCGATTGCAATCACCCGGCGATTATTGGTTCGCACAAATTTCTCCTTGCGATTTCCAATGCTTGCGGTGTTGCTTTTTCACGAACCACAATGATCAGCGCGTAGTGATGCGGTGATGGGTTGACTTGAATTTGCGGCGCGCGACAGACCGGTTGGAAGCCGCTTTCGGTTTGGTGATAACTTTCCGGTCACCCACCGTTCCTGTTGTAGGGTTCTTTGGTGCCGAGCTCGACGAAGCGAAAGGCGAGCTAACCCCGATGTCTCCGGGAAACCACATCCAGTCGCCGGCGTGAGCTGCATGCGTCAACGCGATCGTTGCGATTAATGTAATAAATAGTGTCTTCATTGATACCTTGTTATGCCTAACGATAAGTGTGACTCGTGTCCCCCCGCCAAGACACATTCGCGGGATTGTTCCCTGCCGCCCAGGAGTTAAATAAAACTGACTCTTTCGAGGTAGAATTAGGAATGGGATGTAACCGGGCTTGACTCATTCGCCTAGCAGACTCCTAGCCTGCCCTCAAACGCTCCATTGGGCTGGCAGTCCGACATCCATTTGCGCCCACCGACTCCCGGGACCAGCAACACTGTGGAGAAGCTTTTAACGGCCAAGGTTTAAGGCGGTCTCTGACGGTCGAAAGCGGTGAGTCTGGGCCGGTGCAGTGTCGCAAAAAATCCACAGAAGAAAAATTCCGGCCGCCAGAAGTGAGATGGCCTTAGTATCAAACACCTCGAAGTAATTTGCGTTCACCGCACTGCATGCTCCGCTGTTTGGGAGGCGCATCACTTATTTTCAGGCCGTACTTTGGAGAGTCTTGACTGCCTCAACATATGATCGCGAGGCCTTTCAGGTGAATGCCCGAATGTTTGTTTGTCGGCTTCGGTTAACTACCGCGGCATGGTCCCGCCGTTCTTCTTCGGAGGCATGGGCAGAGCTTGAGCCTCACGAGAATTTGTCACCCGTGTGGCGCTCTAAATCCACGCTTTGGCCCCGAGCGCTTGGTTTACCGTAATGGCATATGTGCAATACAGGAGCCAGATGCCAGTCACGAACTGGAACAAACCTGTGAGACGGCTACCGGGACTCCACGAGAACAAGCGCGTCGGAATTTCCGTGGCATAGATCAACGTCAAACCGACAAAGATGATCATGACGGGAATGTCCCCCGCACGCTGGAAAACGTAGATTCCGAGAATGCTGAGAAAGAGGAAGGCAATAGCCATCCATCCGTCCGGTTGGTCACTGGAATTGATGTATCGACGATATCCCATGGCGAACCAATGAACGCCGTAAGCGGTGAACGCGAGCCCCGCCATATATAAAGGAGCCGCGTTGCCGAAGACATTGAACCAAGTCAATCCAATCAGCAGGTAGACGCCGGTGGTGAACTGCATGAATCCCGGGCATCCAAAAGCCCACATGCCCATGGTGAGATTGACCTGCGGGTTTGGCTTGGGAAAACCAAACAGAGCCTGGCCGCCCCAAATGAAGTAGCCGGTGGCTAAGCCAAAGAAACCAATGGCTATCGGCACATAGTGAGAACTTGCAAATGTGAATGTC
>QHPP01000220.1 GCA_003219125.1 Verrucomicrobiota bacterium | reverse complement strand
TTATTCGGGCAACATCGATCGGCAGATTTGCGAGCGAGTTGCTCCTTCGATGACGGAGCGGCGGAAAGAATTGGACATCGAGCCGGCATTAGTTCCGCAGGTTTGGGAAGATGCGGTCGCAGCATGTCTGGCAAAGGATCGGTCGCGGCGTCCGCAATCGGCCGCAGAGGTTGCGCAGCGGCTGCAACTTGCCCCAGGGCAGACAAGGACAAGAATGGCCCCTGGCAAGAGCTCAAACAGGAAGGCGCTTCTTGTCGGTGGCATAGCGACGCTGTCTGTTATTGCGCTTGCCGGCTTGTACTTCGGAGGATTGAAGCGGCAAGCCAAACCGGTATCACAGGCGGCAGCGATTCCGGAAAAATCGATTGCGATTCTTCCGTTCGAAAACCGGAGCGAAGACAAAGCTAACGCCTACTTTGCCGACGGCATCCAGGACGAGATTCTGACGCGCTTATCAAAGATTGCTGATTTGAAGGTGATCTCGCGCACATCCATGCAGCATTACAAAAGTGCGCCTGAAAACCTTCCCGAGATCGCCAGGCAACTTGGCGTCGCCCACATCCTGGAAGGAAGCGTGCAAAAAAGCGGTGATGCCGTGCGCGTGAACGTGCAGCTGATCAAAGCCGCCAATGATTCCCATCTTTGGGGCGATACCTTCGATCGCAAGTTGATCGACATCTTTTCGGTTGAGAGCGAGGTGGCCAAAGCCATCGCCGACCAATTGCGGGCGAAACTTACCGGCCAGGAAGAGCAAGTCATCGCCGCCAAACCGACAGACAATCCTGAAGCCTACGATGCCTATCTCCGTGGTCTGGCTTATATGGTTAAGCCTGCGAGCACACGTGGCACTACGATCGGCGCACAGAAGTATCTCAGAGAAGCAGTGAGGTTGGATCCGAAGTTCGCCCTTGGTTGGGCGCTGCTCTCATACGTTGATGCGCTCAGCTATCTCGAGCATCCTGGACAACCAACGGCCGCCATCCGGGAGGAGGCGCGTCAAGCAGGCGAAACGGCGGTTACTCTCCAGCCGAATCTCGGCGAAGCACTGATTGCCAAAGGATACTACTACTATGCTTGTCTAAAGGATTACGGCACCGCAGTGCATTACTTTGATCAAGCACGTCAGTTCCTGCCAAATAGCAGCCGGATTCCTGAATCGCTGGCTTACGTTGCCCGTAGGAAAGGCCAGTGGGACCGCAGTGATTCATTCTTCAACGAGGCGGCGCGGCTCGACCCGCGCAATGTTAACCTTCTCACCCAACACGCGCTTTTGTATATCGAACTTCGGCGTTTTCCCGAAGCGCTGCGAAAGCTTGATCAGGTTCTCGATATCGCACCGGACGACCTCGACACCCTAGCGTTAAAGGCGGCTATCGCGCAAGCCGAGGGCGACCTTCCGCGGTCCGCTGCGATCCTCGCCCCGCTTCGCCCAGTTGCCGAGCAGTCAAACGCGCTTGAAACGCAGATTTACCAGGCGATCCTGGAGCGCCGCCCTGCACAAATTATCGGCCGCCTGAAGGAAATATTGGCGACGCCTGATCCAACGTTAGGTTACATCAATGGCGAACTGCGCTTTTGGTTAGGTTGGGCGCAAGAAGTGACCGGCGATCATGCCGGCGCGCAAGAAAGCTGGCGGCAAGCGCGCAGAGAACTAGAATCCTTTCTCAACGAACAGCCAGATAATTTCATTCTCATTGGAGATCTCGCGCTCACGAATATCGGCCTCGGTAACAAATCCGCCGCGTTGGCTCTGCTGGAACGGGCCGCACACGCGATCACGATCGAGAAAGACGCGATAGATGGCCCGATTCCGATTGAATTCCTCGCTAGAGGGGCGGCGGGCATGGGAGATCGGGAACGTGCTATTGTTGCCTTACAGAAACTAATCTCGATGCCGTACGATGGCGCGCTGGGTGCAGGCGTGCCGCTCACTCCTGCGCTCCTCCGGCTTGATCCAATGTTCGATCCGCTCCGGAATGATCCGCGTTTCGAAAGGCTCGCGGCTTCCCAGGCACGAGTCAATGCGAAATGATGATTCTTCCATTGGAAAGTGGAAGCTACTGTCAGAGTCTCCCGTCGTCCGCGGGATAATTTTATTCCGACAAGAATCGAAAAAGTTCGCGTTTTTGCAAACGCCAAAAGGCCTTTCAACTCGTGGGCTCGATCATCTGCTTCCTCTGATGTTCAAAGCGGCGGTACAAATACTCCTTCAGCAAAGCGCGACGGAAAGCATCATTGCTCGCGAATCCTAAGTTGCGCGCGTAGCTATTTGCATCACCGGGCACTGGTCGGCGCAGAAGTTCTTCAAAATACCAACGCAGCAGTTGGTTTTCCGTCAAGTTCGCGTCTTCCAGACATGGATTTTTCAACCCGAGCGACTCGAGCAAGCGGTCTTTCGCCACGGCCCGTGCGACCAACCGCGGATAATCGCCAGAGAGGCGAAGTTGTTCTGGCAAGCAGCTAACCGATGCAAATTGCGCACTTTGGTGAACCCACCTCACACGGGCCTCATCCATCATTAGCGCATCGAACTGATGATTGTTCAAGTCATTGGCATTCATCCACCGTTCGACCTCTCCAGCGTCCTGTAGGCCGCGCTCTCGGCGAAAAGCAATTTCCGTTTTTCTCCTATGCTCGTCGCCGACAGTCATTCCCAGCCGCTCCGCCTCCCGAATGGCGAAGAACCGTTCTAATGCCATCAGACTATGCTGTCTGTAGTGATCCCCTTCCAGTCTGAGCTCATCCAAGAGCGGCTCTAGGGTAATGACGCTGGCTTCAGCATTTGAATCGAATCGAAGTTCGCCCGATTGGCGCCAAGCAGCCTCCCACGTTGATGTGTGCTCGAATGAGTAGGCAACGCTCTTTGGCTTCAGGCCCTGAGCCAGTCGCTGACGCATTAGTCGCAGCATAGCGGCTGCGTCTCGGTGCTTTTGGTTCACGCGGTTCTCGGGCAACCATTGCCGCAACTGATCCAGTTGAGCCTTCGGCAGTCCGCGTTCAAAGGCATAGCGAAGAAGTAACGGATAATTCCGGTCGGGATAAAACAATTCCTTGCCGATTCTTTCCAGCGCCGCCTGCAGCTCTGTTGAAATGATACCGACTTGGTTCGCTTTCTGCAAAGTTTGCCGAATGTTAACCATTGCTTCCGATCCAGCTAGAAAACCGCTCTCTGGCGGGCCATGAGCTATCGCAACTTCATCGTCATCCTCCAACACTCCATCGCGATAGAATTCGAAAATGGTCCCTACCCCCTCCATTCCAAAAGCAGCCAGTTCAGCCGCACGAAGCGCCCCTATGCTGGCGCTGCCGAATACATGGATTCCGCGAGTCATTGCCCATAGAATCTCTTTGTGGCGAACGGTGGGTACGGATTGGAAATACCCGTCAATAATCCCGATTGCTTGGGGCCGTTTCAGAGTCACCCGGTACACGTCGCCCTCAGCCGCAGGCGGCAAATATACCGCCTCAAGTTCACGACTTGCTTCAGACGCCGAAATCGTGGGACCCGTGAATACGTAAACGCTCACGCGCTTCCTTGAATTACGGCCCGCGCCCGTCGGCCTGGAGGGAACGCTGGCCCAATGATTTGCTCGAGGCCGGGCACAATCACCCGAACAACCGGCAGGCCGAATTCTGGCTTGGTAAGATCGACCACCACGACTCGCCGGATGCCGGCCTTTCTAATGCATTCCAGCTCCCACTCGACATCGTCCTCAAGAGTGTCGCCATCGCAAGTAGGAACATCATTAAAACGTCGTGTCGGAGCTGAAGCCGAGATGCGATTTCGAACCGTTCTTACTACATCTGGATTCAGCAATTGTTCATAAGCTTCGGCACGAAAGTCGTCGCGCAATCCCGATATCACGGTCAGCCTAGCTTGTGCCGCCTCCGTCAGGGCTCTTAGCAGCGCGACCTCGCGGGCCGGGTGACAGCCATAACCCGCCGCCACCGAAAAATGCCATATCTTGCTATCCTCCCGCGGGACAATAAAGCAGGCAAACGTAGCAATCTTGACGTCACTAGTGATATCCCATGCGGCAACAGATAGTCCGCTCCGCTCAAGTTTTTGAACAACCTCCTGACAAAGAACGTCGTCCAGGCTCGCTAAATCAAGACGGTTCTTGTCGAACCTTTCTTCCTGACGACACTTCCATAACGTGGTAGCGTCGCGCTCGATGACCTCGCATATACCGTGACTGACAGCTTCGATTATGGCGTTGCCTGAAGCCAAACCATTGGACGTGGCGGTGAAACACCCATGACCGTCCGGCAATGGCGTCGTATAGTTCGTGTGAACCATCTCGTAGGGGACGAACACGTTTTCTCCGTTTAAGAGATCGCGTCCTTCACACCACAGGAGGCGTAGATTTGGATGAAAACGGGAATTAGAGGCCCACGGAAGTTCGTCAACCTCAACCACGTTATGTTGATACCGAAGTTCTTCGTAGGTGGCCAAGTGCAGTGGCAGAGTGATGGTCTCAGCATGGTATAATTCGGCTGCCTCCATCAATCCCGACGCACGAGCACTCGCGAGATCGATTCCTTTTCCTTGAGAAACCGCCACCGACCGGGAATTGGGCCGACAAATCATCACTACCGGGATACCTACTGTGTCCAAGCCGGTCACGTTGGCTACGCGTGTAATCCCCATCACCGGCGCCAGCCGCCGCACGTGTTTAAGTGTGTAGTAAAGGCTTTGTGATCGGTGGGTCCCTTGTCGCAGGACTTTGCGTGTTACTTCAGCAGAGGTCGGTGTTCCGACAGAGCGAGCGTATCGGAGCGCAGCCGGCATTCGTCACTATTTAGGCTTAGTGCGCCAGCGTGTTATGGCTTTTGTCCTTCGCCAGACCTCGGTCCGTGGTGCAAAAATACGTTCGATACTCCGATATGTACTCCGACACAGGCCTTGACACCGATCTCAATCACTTCGCATGACAGTTTTTCCTCACAGTCATCGATAATCTTTTCTACTTTTTCTTTTTGCTTCGGGCTCAGCTTCGTCGGTGCTTTGTGCTCGCTGAGTAACCACAGTGCTCCGTCTGGTCCCCTAACTAGCGTCTTCATGGGTCCTCGTCTTTTAGGCATAGTTCTATTTCCTTTCTAGTTGGATGGACTGCGTCGCCTTTTTTATCATGTCCGTGCAACATGTCCAACGTTTTCTTCGAACTCATTCGACCTCACGTCCTCACGATTTAGGACTAACGCCTGCGCCGCGGTCCTGGCGAGGCACATCTCGGAATGGCGTAACACCTTTACTGGAGATATCGCGACTACGAGCGCGTCAACCGATCGTGTAGAGTTTAGTCGGGTCCGGCAAGACAAGTTGTTGGGTGGGTGGTGTCGACATTGCTGCCGGAGCCAACTGGAGAAATCAATCAAATCTTGTACGTTTTCCGGAGATCTTGTTTGGAAGTTTTTTTCACTCCCGCGCATCGGCTGAGAATTCAGTTCTCAACCAAGCCACCGTGATTAACTCCTACCGGTTGGCAGACCGCCGCTTTAGCGGCAGCCATTCTTAATGCTTGTCATGAATGAAACAAATCGTGAGCAAAATGCCAAGCATGAGGCTGCACGAATTCACAGCGATTTGAACTATGGCAAACTCCGTCTGCATGCTCACTGGGATCCTCTGTGCGGCGATCCGCGCGTTGAAAAATCGTCGCTTCGCTGGCGCCGGACGCAAAGAAACCGTGGAGCCCGTGATTAGTTCATGGTTGTCGTGGCGTAGGTGGAACAAGTCCTTGAGCTTTCAAAACTTCAACGTCAGCATTCAGCGTTTTACCTGCTGGTTTGCCCCGGCTTTGCGTGAGCAAACCTTCGTAAAGATTAGTATATGCAGCCTTGTCGGCTTTTCGGATATAATAAAATCCTGTTCCATGCCTTTTCAGTGTGCCTGGCACAAGTTCTTTTTTGTTTGGCTGTAGGGGGCTGTACACCAGCGCGTTCGGATGTTCACAAAGAAAGCGTTTATAGATGCTGTAGACACTAGTCGCGCTTGGCGGTTTCGTTTCCACTTCGGTGGTTGTTGTTTTCGCTGATCTCTCCTTTCCTTCTGGATCTGGTTTTATCGGCTCTCTGACTTCCGTTTTTGTTGTTTTTGATGTTGTCTCGTTGTCAGCAGGCAGCGGTCCTATCACAGGCACGGCGGTCATCGTGAGGGTATCGGTATGCAGAGGAGTGACTGAATAAGCAAATGGTGCCGTCGCGGCCCTAGTAATCGTGTGGAGGGCTCCCATCATGCTTGAGCTTGGACTGGTCTTAGTAAAACTTTCTGTTTCACCGGCTCCAACCGTGCCACTTACTTGAGATACCCCAGCTGCGCTCACCGATGAAATGTCGACGTGAACAAACGGCAGTCCCTCACTCATCCTGATTAGGTTGTCCATAATTTCATCGTTGTAGTAGGCTATTATCTCTTCGCGCATTTTGACTGAGTTCCAACGGACAACAGTCGCTGTGCATCCCGTTAGGAGTACGATCGCGATTAGGCCATAGGCTTTTAATCGTGCAGTTTTCATAAGCATCGGAAAGGTGACGGAAAGTGTTGTGGCGATCGGTTTTTGCATAGCTGGCCTCTTAACAATTTTGCCCTCGCGAATTCTTGCCCACTCGCGAGGCGCTCCCGGGGCGCGAGCTTTAGCAGAACGATGGAATCGTTGTAAAGCGAAATGCCGAGGAGCGTTTCCTCTCAGCCAACACGAAACCGAATATCGCGGATGGTTTTCGTACCGAAGCGTTTTTTCAATTTTCGCAGGATGTCGATCTTGGAAATTTGTTCGAGTTCGTAATGCAAGGCCGGTTGGAGCACGCGGACGTAGAGGATTCCGTCGCGTAATGCCACCGGCGCGGAGTGGGCGGCGATGAATTCGCCGACGATTTTTGACCAGGCGTCGATGACTTCCGTCTCGTGCAGGCGCTCGCGCAATCCGAGGCGCTGCATGATTTTCGGCAGCAGCTCGCCCGTGGTGTGAAATCGATCGGGTCGCGCCTTTTTCTGCGGCAGGCCCCGCCATTCGGCAATAACGGCGGCGCGAAGAGCGGCGTTCATGGTCGGCTTTATTTAGCCACAGATGGACACGGATGAAACACAGATTTTTCAGAAATCCGGTTTCCGGTTTCCGCAGTCGGCTAGTATTTCCGCCGCATGTTGCTCGGCAAAATGTTCAACTCGGTCCGGTACTTGGCGACAGTGCGGCGCGCGATCGGGATGCCGCGCTCTCTCAGGATCTCGACGATCTCCATGTCGCTCAACGGCGCGTTGCCATTCTCGTTTTTGACGAGATCCAAGACCACGTCTTTCACGCTGGTGTTGCTCATCGACTCGCCGCTGGCTGTTTGATAACCGGACGTGAAGAAATATTTCATTTCGAAAACACCCCATGGCGTGGCCATGTATTTTCCCGAAACGGCGCGGCTCACAGTGGTTTCGTGCACACCCACGGCATCGGCGATCTCTTTCATGGTCATCGGTTTCAAATGCGACGAGCCATGCTCGAAGAAATCGCGCTGCCGCG
>QHPP01000219.1 GCA_003219125.1 Verrucomicrobiota bacterium | reverse complement strand
CTTAGTGGGCCGTGATAAAGAGCTGGAAGAGATACGCCGCGCGCTCGCAAATCTTGGAGCCGGCCAGGGAAGCACGGTGGCAATTCTGGCTGAAGCGGGGTTGGGCAAGAGCCGTCTGATCGCGGAAACGCGGCGGTTACTGCCAGCAAACGTGACGTGGGCAGAAGGCCGCGCGCTTTCCTTCACTGCGGGCATGAGCTACTGGCTCGCGCGTGAGATTCTGCTGAGTCTCCTGAACGTCAAACCGGAAGCTGCGCAATCCGAAATTATGGCAGCATTGCAAAAAAGCTTGGACGGGCAGTCCGAGATTTATCCTTTCCTGGCTCGGTTGCTGGAGCTGCCAATGGACGCAGCGATGGAAGAGCGGGTAAAACTCCTTTCGAGCGAAGGACTTCGATCTGGGATTTTGGAAGCCTTGCGCGGATACGTCCGCCGTCGCGCCCAGCAGGAGCCTTTGCTCTTGGTCTGGGAAGATCTGCACTGGTGCGACCCCTCCTCCTGGGAGCTCTTACAAATGCTGGTTCCGCTTTCCAATGAGGTGCCTCTTTTGCTGCTATGCGCGGCACGGCTGGAAGACAATCGCCTGTTAGAAGTACTGCAAGAGAACAACGGCTACTGTGGGCACCACATCATCCGCTTATCACCATTGACCCGCGTTGAAAGTGGCTGGCTCATTCAACAACTGCTGAAGATCGAAAACCTCCCGGCCCGGATGCGCGAACTAATTTTGAATCGCGCGGAAGGGAACCCGTTTTTTGTCGAAGAACTTCTGCGATCGTTAATCGACGCCGGCGTAATCCTGCTCGAGGGAGACCAGGCCGCGGCGACGCGCGAGATTGATGCGATGGAAATTCCGGAGACGCTCCAGGGCGTCCTGGCGGCGCGGATTGATCGCCTGCCTCTGGACAATAAACAAACCCTGCAACGCGCGTCGGTCATTGGCCGGATTTTTCAAAGGCGAGTCCTTGCCTATCTATCTAAGGGAAGGGCGACAGCCGGGCTTGAGGCATCTCTAGGGGAATTGCAGCGGCGGGAGTTTATTCAATCGCGCGAACAGCAGGCGTCAGAAACGGCCGGGCTGGAAGAGGGCGAGTATATCTTCAAGCATGCCATCACGCATGATGTCGCTTACAACTCGATGCTTTTCGCTTGGCGCAAGGAACTGCATCAGCTTGCCGCCGAAGCGATCGAAGCGTTGTTTCCCGGCCGGCTCGACGAACTCTCCGCGACGCTGGGATATCACTATGAGAGAACGGAGGCGGCCGAGCGGGCGATATTTTATCTCGGGCGAGCGGCGGAACGAGCAAAGGCGACGTTCGCCAATGCGGAGGCGATAGGTTTCTACGAATCGGCCATCCGGCAAATCACGCGCACAGGCGATAGGCAATTTCGTGGAAGCGGGCTGCGGTTGAACGAAGGTCTTGGCGATGTCTTGACTCTGGTCGGACGACACGAGGAAGCCCGCGATGCGTTTGGCCGCACTCAGGTCCTGACTGGAAACGCCGACCCGATCTCGCGTTCGCGCCTTCACCGCAAGATTGGTTTTAGTCACAGCCTGCAGCGACATTTCGCAGAAACCGCGCGTGAATTCGACTTAGCCGATCAGGAATTGGGCGAGCCTGGCGAAGCGAGCGCTCCGGATTGGTGGGAGGAAAAAGTGCAAATTCAACTGGAACGCATGCATCTTTTTTACTGGCAGGGAATGGTGAACGAACTGCGAGAACTGGCGGACAAATCTTGGGCGGTGATTGCAGAGCGCGGTGCTGCCATGCAGCGGGCAAAATTCCTGAAGACGATGGCCCTTTCGATGTTGATGGAATCGCGCTTCCGACCATCGCAGGAATGCGTTGAATTGGCGGAACGCGCCGTAGCTGAGTGCGAAGGAGCAAACGACCTGTCGGAAGCTGGGTATACAAATTTTGTGCTGGGGTTTATTGAGTTATGGCACGGCGACTTTGATGATGCGGTGAAACAATGTGGAAAGGCTCTCACGATGCTCGAACGCGTGGGTGACCTCGTCTTGCAATCGCGTTGTCTGACCTACCGAGCGGTCGCGTTTCGGCGCCGGGGCGACGTCGCGCGTTGCAGAACAGATGCGGAAAAAACCTGCGAACTCGCCACCAAGCTTGGCATGGTTGAATACATCGCTATGGCAAAGGCGAATCTCGCCTGGGTGGCATGGCGGCAGGAAAATTACGCGGAAACCGAGAAGCTTGCCACCGAGGCGCTGGCGTTATGGCACGGAATGGACGATCCTTATGGATTCGATTGGATGGCTCTTTGGCCGCTGATCGCGATCGCCCTGCACCGGCAGGATAGCAGCGCCGCAATCGGATTCGCGCGCGGTTTGCTGGCCGAAAATCAGCATCCATTGCCGGAAACGCTGTTAAACGCAATTCGTAAAGCTTGCGATGGATGGCAAAACGGCGCGCAAGAAAGTGCCGCCGCCGACCTTGTCTCAGCCATGTGCCTGGCCCGGGAGTTAAGTTATTTGTAGAAAACGAAAGCGATCGAGTGGCCGGCCGCGGCTTCTTTGGACAAGGTTTTCGACGACCAACTCTCCACCGGTGCGTCTACGGGCGTCGCGAGTTGTTCTGCTGGATAATCCGAGGAGAGCGGCGAAATAAAAATCGCCGATCGGAATAGTCGAGTGAATCCCTGGCGGGTCGGAACGCAGGTCCCCGGCCTGTGCGCCCCGCGGGTTTGGAACCCGCTGTCTCGGAGTTTCCCGTGTGGCGACGCGTGTTTTTGGTGGCAGATCAGCGTGGTCAGCGCCGCTCTTTTTAGAAACAACCGCCCCCGAACTGAGAACCCGCACTTTCATGAAATGCGGATGCAATTTTTCCCATGCTACAGCTTGTGATTTCGTTTCGAAGTAACGATCGATTACAACGGCGTTTCGCTCCGCTTTGTTACGGCCTGAGAGACGGGCGGCCTTCCGGTTTACCACGGCCGGTCCGGTATCAACCGCGATTAGTTCCTCGTCCTCGAGCAGAATCCTGCTGCCGTAACGGATCTTTTTCGGATCGACGGCGCAGTGACCATTTCGGAGCCGTGCTCCATTCCAGGCTGCGCGGAATTGACCTTCCTCCCGCCAATAAGTGGTAACGCGCACGAGAGTCGGCTGCTCGGCGGCGTAAGCCCACGACGCTATTAGAAGGATGCCGAGAATTGAAGCAAATCGCCTTGCCATGTGCCATCAAAGAAGGGTTGTCGGGACGTAAACAACCCAAACGAGGAATCCCTAATAATTTGGCTCCCCGAAAGGAATCGGAAATGCCTGACATTGTGGATGCAACACGGGGTCCGTCGATTTCTAAAAATTATGGAACTTCTGCCGAAAAATCGCTTGTCAGGTCCGAAAATTGCATTATAGAGGGCGCTCCCGAAATGAAAAAAGTTCTCCCCCTAACCCTCCTCTCCCTCGGCTGCGCCGCCTTCTTCCCGGCTACGGCTTCGGCTCTCTCCATGTCCATGTCGCCGCCGCGATCAAACCCGCAACCGTCCAAGTTCGTTTTTAAAGATGCTTCCGGCAAACCCACCTCGGTCGATGTCGTCCAAGGTTATCAGCCGACTAAAATCGTGCGGCCCTTTACGACAGCCGATCGCCAACTCGATCCGAAATTGATGCGGGCCGCTACCATTGCCGAGGAACGGGCACATGCTCATTCGCGCCGGCAATGCTGGCACGCAGTGAAGGATGCGCTCCTGGCATCAGGCGTGATTAGTTCCCGTCCGACCACGGCCTACGCGAAACAGGCCGGCCAGGAATTGGTCAGCAACTATGGCTTCCGAAAACTGGCGGTGAGCGATCCGTATCAGGCGCCCATTGGCTCGGTCCTGGTTTACAATGCCAGCCGCGCAGCCGGCCACGTCGAGATTCGAACGAAAGATGGCTTTGTGAGCGATTTTCGCTCGAAAACGCCATCGCGCCGTCCGTTACTCGGGATTTTCGTTAAGTCGTAGCCGCAGTTTTCTGCATTTCCTGGCGCTGAACTAGAGCAAGTTCGCTCTGTTTTTTCCCGAGCCAGAAACACAACACACACCAAAGGGCCGTCAGCGGCACCGCAACGAAACTGATCCCGGTCAGTTCAAGTCCGAGCGCGCGTAGCCCACTATAAGACCAGGCGCCAATCTGGTCGCCCGAGCGATAGACAAAGGTATCGATAAGACTCTTGGCCTTGTACTTGTCCCCCCGCCGCAAGACCGTGAAAAGGACTTCGCGCGCCGGCCGAGAGAAACCAAAATTAGTCGCCCGGCGCGCGACTTGGAAAACTGCCAGGAGAGCGAGCGTCGGTGCAAAACCTAGAGCGACGAATCCGATCATGCTGAGCACTGGCATCGTGACGAGCGTGACTCCGACGCCGAGCCGCTTCATCAAATGCCCCGTGATTAACAATTGCAGAAGGAGAGTCAGTGTGTTTAACACGAGATCGAGTTGCGCAAAAGACGCCGTCCGTTCGTTCCTATCTTGAAATTGATGCCCGGTGATCTCAGTCTGCTGGAAGTAAGAGAACGTTGTCGTGACAGTGTAGAGGAGCACAAACCCGCAGATGCCGAGCAAATAAGGCGAGCGGATGACGTGGGTAATTCCGGCAAGAATTCCACCGCCGATGGGTTGTTCCGCATTTTTGTCATCCCCAGCGACAGTCGAGGGATCCCGCGGCGCAACCTTTGAGGGAACTTTGCTGGGAGGTGTCGACTCCGCTTGGCTCCGGTTAGGATGACGAGCAAATTCCGCCGGAAAAAACTTCACGCACCATGGAGCCGCTTCTAGCATCGCCGCTGTAACGAGAATTAAATTCGCGGCGCCTAGTTTGTGCACCAGCGTCGCCGTGATGATAGGACCAACAATTGCACCAATCGATCCGCCCACACTAATGAATGCGAACAACCGTTTGGCTTGTTCGCTGTTAAACACATCCGTCATGAATGCCCAAAAAAGCGTGACGACAAAAAGATTGAAAACGCTGACCCAAACGTAGAAGGCGCGGCCGACCCAAATGTTTTGTGCGGGCGTTAAGGTGTGCATTAGGACGTAAAAGATGACGAGGTTCGCCATGAAAAACCGGTAGGCGATCGGAATGAATCGCCGCCGTGACATGCGCGCGACGATGGCGGAAAAGAGAGCATTCGCGACCAGCATCGTTACCAACGTGCCGGTATACATCCACGGCAGAGTTTCGATGCCGCCCGAGGCAGCGATGTCGTCGCGAATCGGGCGGACGACGTAATAACTGCCAAGGACGACGAAGTTGAAAACGAAGGCAAGACCGAGGGCGCGAAGCTCGTCCGGGCGAACATCGACGATCTTTCCGAGGATACGCTTCATCTCAATGACGAAATCCGAATGAGGAAGGAAGCTGGAATGCGCACACGACCAAGGACCCTTCGTGCTTACTCATTCATTCGTCATTCGTGCTTCGTCATTCCGCCTTGTTTGTGCAGGGCGGCCAGCACTTCCGCTTCGCGCTCTGGTGTAATTCCCGCTCGCAGTTTCGCCTGCCGTTCCGGCTTCTGCGCCTTGAACCATGCCACCGTGTCCCGTGCAGTGTCAGCGAGGGGGCGAAACGTTAAACCTTTCGCCAGCGCGCGGCTGATATTCGTGCGCGACATTCCTAATTCGTCGCCTGCCCACACCGGCATGTCCGACCACGCTTCAACTTTCTGTTGCTTGAGAAATTCGGCATCGGCCCAAGTGAATGTCGCCTTTGAATTGAGCGCGCCTTTTATCCCATCGAGCATGCCGCCGATTCCCAACTCCTTCGCCGGGCCGGTGGCGTTGTAAATTCCAGTCTCGCCTTTTTCGCTCATCCGAATGGTCCATTCCGCCAGATCGCGTCCGTCGATGAATTGCACCGGATCGCTCGGATTACCCGGCGCCAGCACTTCGCCTCCGCGCTCGATCCGCACCGGCCAGTAGGTGAAGCGGTCAGTTTCGTCGCGCGGTCCAACAATCAGGCCTGGGCGAATGATGAGTGATTTGTTCGGAAACCACTTTTGCGTTTCCTGCTCGCTCAACGCCTTGAGCGGTCCGTAAGTTTTGTAACCCGTCGCCTTCATCGCTTCGAGCGTTTCCTTGAACGGATCAGTCCCTTCATATTTCGCCAGCGGCGCGTTTTCATCCGGACCCGTACTGGTGTCGGCATAGACCGAAATAGTCGAAATGAACACGTAACGCCCGACATTTCCTTTCAGGATCTGGGCGGCATCACGAACCCACGCCGGCAGCGTGGTTGGGTTATCGATACAGACGTCCCACTGTTTTCCTTTCAGCGCTTCGAGCTGGCCATTGCGATCCCCGATCAATTGCTCAACTTCCTTGGGCAATTCGCCGGGATGCGTTTTGCCCCGATTAAAAACGGTAACCCTATGCCCGCGGCTGAGCGCATATTTTATCTGAAAAGGCCCTGTGAATCCGGTGCCACCGAGGATAAGAATGCGCGATGGTTTCACCGGATTCTGGGCTAACAGAGTTGTCGATCTCGCGCTTAACGCAACCACGCTGAAGGCCGAGGTTTTGATGAAATGACGGCGAGTGGTGTTCATTTGATTTCTTGTCATGTCGAGCGTAGTCGAGACATCTCTGATTGCTAATCAGATCACGACAAGAGATGTCTCGGCCTTGCTCGACATGACAAGAGAAATGACGCGACGTGAAGCTGCGCGGTTGATTGGCAGCGCCAGCGCGGGTCTGATCCTGCCGTTCGCTACGTCGCGCGCGCAAAGCAAAAAAGAATCAGCAGCGATGCTAACCCGTCCGATTCCTTCATCCGGGGAAAAACTTCCGGTGATCGGGCTGGGGACGTGGCAGACGTTTGACGTTGATCCTGCGCATTCCGCGCCCTTGGCTGAGGTTCTCAGCACATTCGTGAAACTCGGCGGCCGCGTCGTTGATTCCTCGCCGATGTACGGACGCGCCGAGCAGGTCATTGGTTCGTTCGCCCGGCTGCAGACGAAGACGATTGATCTGATGCAGGTCCATAACCTGGTCGACGCCGAGACGCAGCTTCGGACAATCCGGGAATGGGAGGCGCAAGGAAGATTCCGGTATCTCGGCGTCACGCACTACGAAGCCGGCGCCTTTGCCGAGGTGGCAAAAATTCTCGCGCGCGAGAAACTCGATTTCGTTCAGATCAACTACTCGATCATGGAACGCGAAGCCGAAGAGAAAATCTTACCGCTCGCGCAAGAGCGTGGCATCGCCGTCATTGTTAATCGTCCTTTTGGCGGTGGCAATCTTTTCAGTCGCGTCCGCGGGAAGCCGTTGCCCGATTTCGCGGCAGAATTTGATTGCACTTCCTGGGCGCAATTTTTTCTGAAGTGGATCGTTGCCCATCCGGCGGTAACTTGCGCGATTCCGGCGACGAACAACGTCCAACATCTCGAAGACAACATGCGCGCCGGGATCGGGAAATTGCCGGACGGGAAAATACGTCAGCGCATGATCGAAGCCCTGGCAAAATTGTAGGGCGTCTCTCTACTGGAGATCGCATTTCCTAGTGCCTGCCACGGGCTTTGAGCAGCCTGTTTTGTCATGTCGCGCGAAAGCCGAGACATCTCGTACTCTTCCTCTGCTAAAAGTTAGAGATTCCTCGACTGCGGTCGGAATGACGAGAAAGCGTTCACGCTAGACCAGATCTGCGTTGTATTGAGGCCTTGCCGCAATAGGTAAGACGCTACCGGCTACATCACAACCAAACCCGCACTTTGGGCCAAAGCTCGCGTAACGGAATCTTCAGGTCGCGGCAAACCAAAATGTGCAGCCGTTGCTCCCACGGCATCGCCC
>QHPP01000218.1 GCA_003219125.1 Verrucomicrobiota bacterium | reverse complement strand
ATTATACTGCTGCCGCGCAACAATACTTTGGAGCCACGGACGGTGTGATCACGACTCCATTCGTGTCCGAAACCTTTCGCAACAAACTCTTGCGCTGGGTAACGCGACACCTCGAGCTCGCCGGCATCTCACTGCTTCTTGCCATAATCGTCGGATTACCACTCGGAATTGTCGCGAGCCGCGGCGGCACAGTGGGGCACGCCATTCTCGGGGCTACCGGAATAATTCAAACGATTCCATCGCTCGCTTTGCTGGCGCTTCTCGTGCCGTTGCCGTTTTTCGGGATTAGCGCACGCACGGCCATCGTCGCTCTTTTTCTTTACGGCTTGCTGCCGATTGTTCGGAACACCGCCACCGGATTGCAGGATATCTCGCGACCACTGCGCGAGTCTGCCATCGCGCTCGGCCTGACGGCTGGTCAGCGATTGCGGAAGATTTTTCTCCCCCTGGCGTCGCGATCGATTCTCGCAGGGATCAAAACAAGCGCCGTCATCAACATCGGGACAGCCACGCTGGCAGCATTGATCGGCGCCGGCGGATTAGGTGAACCGATTATCAGCGGACTGAATTTGAACGATCATGTCACGATTTTGGAAGGCGCGATTCCAGCGGCGCTGCTGGCGTTGCTGGTGCAATTCTTTTTCGATTTGCTTGATCGCGTTTTGATTCCAAGGGGCTTGCGTTTGTAATTGTGGCGACAATCTAGATTTGTAGGGCGGCCATTCCTGCCCGCCGTCCTCCAAATCGGCAAGCGAGAACGCTTGCCCTACAAATTTTAAGACACCGCATTCACTCGTCACCCCGAGCGCAATCGAGGGATCCCGGCGCGAAAGCTGTAAGGTTAGCGCAGGGGGGATCCCTTCGACTTTGCCCAGGATGACAGGTTGCCGATGCGCGTTTATTGAATTCGCATGGCCATTGCATCGATCAACCCGGCAACCGGCGAATTAAGCAAACGTTTCGACCCGCAGACTGACGGTGAAATTGAGAGCGCGTTGGACCGCGCTGTTTCCGCCTTCGAAAAACATCGACGCAGCTCGTTTGCGGAGCGCGCCGCCCAACTACAACGCGCTGCCGAGATGCTAGAAAAAGATCGCGAGCACTTTGCGCGGCTTATTACTACTGAGATGGGAAAACTTTTGCGTGGGTCAATCGACGAAATTGAGAAATGCGCACGTGGTTGCCGTTTCTACGCGGAACACGGCGAGAAATTTTTGAGCGAACAGATTGTATCGTCCGATAGCGGCCGAAGCTATGTCCGTTATGAGCCGCTCGGAGCGGTCCTCGCGATTATGCCATGGAATTTTCCTTTCTGGCAGGTCTTCCGCTTTGCGGCGCCCGCCTTGATGGCAGGAAATGTCGGCCTGCTTAAACATGCCTCCAACGTTCCGCAGTGCGCGCTTGCCATTGAAGAAATTTTTCGCCGCGCCGGTTTTGATCCCGGCGTGTTCCAAACATTGCTGATCGAAAATGAAGCGGTCGAGAAAATCATTCGCGATCCAAGAGTGAAAGCGGTCACGCTTACCGGCAGCGAACGCGCTGGCAGCGCGGTCGCGAGCACCGCTGGTCGCGAGATAAAAAAGAGTGTGCTCGAGCTCGGCGGGAGCGATCCGTTCATCGTCATGCCGAGCGCCAGGTTGGACGATGCGATCTCGACCGGGGTGAAATCGCGCATGGTAAACTCCGGCCAATCCTGCATCGCCGCGAAACGCTTCGTTATTGCCGACACGATCTACGAAAAATACGTCGCACAATTTGTGGAGAAGATGAAGAAGATGAAACTCGGAGATCCGGTGGATGAAACTACCGAAGTCGCGCCGCTCTCCTCAGAAAACATTCTTCGTGGGGTCGACGAGCAAGTGCAGAAATCGGTCGCGGCCGGAGCAAAAATCTTATGCGGCGGAAAACGCGCTGAAGGCGCCGGCTACTTTTACGAGCCAACCGCGCTGGCGGAAATTTCCAAGAGCGCGCCTGCTTATGGCGAGGAAGTTTTCGGCCCGGTCGCGCTTTTTTTTCGCGCACGCGATCGCGAGGAAGCCGTCGCGATTGCAAACGATTCCACTTTTGGGCTCGGCGCCAGTGTTTGGACAAACGATCCGGCCGAGCAGGAATTCTTTTCGCACGAACTGGAAAGTGGAATGGTGTTCGTGAACGCAATGGTCGCGTCCGATCCGCGCGTGCCATTCGGCGGTGTTAAACGCTCCGGTTATGGCCGCGAGTTGGGCGCCGAGGGGATTCGAGAATTCGTGAACATCAAGACAGTCGTCGTCGCCTAAGGACTACTTTGTGGAGAACTGGTCTTCCTTGTTCTTGAACAGAACATTAAATGTCGTGAGCGATCCGTAGCAGCGGGTGATGTATTGCTGCATGTCGAACTTGTCTGCATCGCTCAGTTTGTCGCTCGCGTTCACCTTTTGCTCGAGCACGCGCAGATTGTTTCGAATCATCACGATCTTGTGAAAGAAAGTTTCGAGCGGCACTTCCTTCGGCTGCAGCGACGTATCGACTGATCGCAAAACGAGCGTGCCGTCCTGCCAGCGATTGGCCAGACCTTCAACGATGGTGTCTTCTTCTTTCAAACCGAGCGCTTCGACCACGGCCTGGGAAATTTGCCTAACGAGTGCTTCCAGCGGCATCTGCTGATCGCTCAAAGTCGCGGTCGGTTCCGCGGAAGTTAATTCGCTCGAGTTCGGCGCGATGGTGCGCGACGCGTCATCGAATGCAATCTCCGCCGTGTGCTCGGTGAGCGAGCGGACCACGCCGACACCGTAGTGTGGATGGAGCACCTTCATTCCGATATGCAGGCTCTCGATCGTTAATTGCATGCGGTTTTCACGTTCTCGATGCGATGCCCACGCGCAAGATCTGTTTTTGTAACGGCGGTCTATCATCGCCGAGCGTGTTGCCTAAGCGATCGTCTTCCCCTCCGAAGATTCGTGTGATTAAATGTAGCCGCCGCCGTATGGGCGGCGCGCACCTTTCGCACAGCAAAGCGGCTACAGCATCTTTAATTGCTCGCACGGACGCCTAAAATGTTCAGTCGATAACTTCGGCCGTGGACCGATTCCGACCTTGCGACAAGTCATTTGAAATAGTGTCGCGATTTGTTCCGCGAAGATTCCTTCGCCTTTAATGCGCGTGTCCCAGCGCGGGTCGCTCAGCCTATCACCGCCGCGAATCGCGCGAATACGCGAGAGAATTTTCGCTTTTTGCGCGGGAAAATGTTCGTCGAGCCAGCGCTCGAAGAGCGGCGCCACCGCAAAAGGCAGTCGCATGATGGTATAGCCCGCGAACTGCGCACCCGCTTTTGCGCAAGCAGCTAGAATAGCCGGCATCTCGTGATCGGTCAGCCCGGGAATAATCGGCGCTACCATTACGCCGACCGGCACGCCCCCTTCGCGCAATTTAGAGATCGCTTCCAAACGAGCGTTCGGCGGCGACGTTCGCGGCTCCAGCACACGCTGCAATTCTTCCATGAGTGATGTAATCGACAGGTTCACGGCAGTGCAGGAAAATTCGGCAAGCTCGCCCAGCAAATCTCTATCACGCGTGACCAGTCGATTTTTAGTGATGATTCCGACCGGATTCCGGAATCGCGCCAGCACTTGCAAACATCCGCGGGTGATTTCGAGTTTGCGTTCGATCGGCTGATACGGATCGGTCACGCCGCTGATCGCGATTACCTGCGGTCTCCACTTTCGCGAGGATAATTCCGCCTCCAACAATTTCGGTGCGTTCATTTTCACCATAATGCGCGACTCGAAATCGGTTCCCGCGGAGAAACCCAGATACTCGTGGGTAGGGCGGGCGTAGCAGTAAACGCAGCCGTGCTCGCAGCCGCGATAAGGATTCACGCTCGTCTCGAATCCGACATCGGGACTGTTGTTGCGCGCAATGATCGACTGTGAGCCATCGCGGTAAAAAATCGTTTTCTGAGGACGCGAGTCTTCGTCGATTTCATCGTGCGGCTCCTCTTCAAAATGCAACGCCTCGAACCGGTTCGCCGGGTTAATCGAAGCGCCTCGGGCATGGAATTCGCGTGGATGGACCGTGCGTGCCGCGGTCGGGGTGTTGCGAACATTCTCCCAGAGTTTTTTTTGGTCAGGCCATCGCTTCACAGAATATGTTCATCTGAACGTCCAAGCATGTCGAGCACATTTTTGTAGCCGCGGTCGCTGACCTTCGGAACGTGCGATAATTCTGCCGCGGCAGCGCCCGCGGGTACAACGGTCGAGCTAAAAATTCGAGGACCCGCTGCGCGGCTTGCCCAACGAGTTCTCAATGGCACTTTTCTCGGAACGAAAAGCTCGGAGGGGTGGTCGAGTGGTTGATGGCTCCGGTCTTGAAAACCGGCAGGGTGCAAGCCCTCGTGGGTTCGAATCCCACCCCCTCCGCTCTTCCAGAGAGTGAGAAGTGATTGGTGATCCGTCAGCTCCGCCCTTCAATTGCAGCATGCGGAGTGCGGATTTGACGGAGCCAGTGCACGGCGAGAAGCGCGCAGATTACGCCTATAATCCCCGCTAAGGTAACGTCGGATAAATAATGGGCACCGAGGATCATGCGCGAGAGCGCGATCAGGATTGGAATCAGTAATAGCGGCGCACCCAGTTTTTTTCGCGCGAGAAACAACGCGACAAAGAATGCGGTGGATGAAGCGGTGTGGCCGGATGGGAAGGCGTGATATTTGGAACTGAGTTGCGGGCCGTTCCAACGCGCTTCGGTTTTGACCGATGGACGCGCCCGGCCGGTTGCGATTTTGATGGCGCGTGTGGTTACGCCAGCAAGCGCAAGCGCGACAAGCATCGCGAGAAAAATTCGCATCCAGGTTCTGCTTCCCGCGGCCAAGGCAATCGCGATTCCAATTGTGCCGGCAATCATGTGGGCAGGCCAATCCCCCACCCTGCTCACGATTCGCATCACTCGTTTCAATTCAGACGAGGAATATGTGCTAATCCAATGCGCGGTCGATTGATCGAGAAGAAAGGCAGCAATCAATGCGATTACTGCCCCTACGACTAATGCGATCCAAATTCTTCGCGGCTGCGCCTGCATGATTTCAGCTTCGGTTTTCACGCGAACGGCTGCTACTTTCCGGTTCAATCGTGCCACCGGCAATGCGCAATTACATCGTGCTGCTTCTTGGGTGCCTGCTTTTCCATCTCGCGGGCACCTGGAGTTTGCCGTTAATCGACCGCGACGAACCACGTTTCGCCGAAGCGTCGCGGGAAATGCGCGAGCGCGCTGATTTCGTCGTCCCCTTTTTCAACAACCAATTTCGTTTCGACAAACCACCGTTGACCTATTGGTTTCAAGTCGCGAGTTATCGTGTCTTTGGCGAAAATGATTTTGCCGCCCGTTTCCCGACCGCGGTCGCGGCGGCCTTTGTCGCGCTGGTTTTGTTCAGCTGGGGAAAACGGGTGCGGGATGAGAAGGTCGGGTGGTGGGCGACAATAATTTTCACGCTTTCACTGCAAAGCTTCATCCACGGAAAAGCCGCGGTTGCAGACATGTGGCTGGTGTTGTTCGTGACGCTGGCGCATTGGGCTGGGTGGGAACTGCTCAAGGCAAACATCGAGCGCCGAACGATCTTTTGGTGGATCTTCTATATTTCGCTAGCGTTCGCATTTCTGGCCAAGGGGCCGATCGGATGGATACCGTTGTTAACGGTCGCAATCGCGCAACGATTTTATCGTCGGGAACGCTTTGCCGCACGTTTCAAATTCGTCCGCGGACTCTTGCTGATGTTGGCGCTGGTCTGCCTGTGGGGAGTTCCGGCGCTTGTTCACACGCATGGCGAATTTTTCCGGGTCGGAATTGGAAAGCACGTGGTTGAACGTTCGGTCGCTACAATGGAAGGACATGGCGCATCATCCGTCTGGATGTATCTGGGGTTGCTGCCATTTTATTTTATCATCATTTTCGCCAGCTTCTTCCCCTGGTCGACCAAATTGCCGGCGCTCTGGAAAAACCTGCGCGCGCAACGCGATGGCACCGACCAATTCTTGTTAGCTGGCACCTTGATTATCTTCGGAATTTTCACGATGGTGCAAACTAAGCTTCCCCATTACACCCTGCCGGCCTTTCCATTGCTGGCGGTGTTAGTTGCCCGGCGTTTCGAGTCTTTAAGACTTGCGCGAGCGCTCCCGATCGTAATGACCGCGGTTTATCTCGCAATAGCGTTTTTTCTCACTCCATTTCTCGCAAGATTTTTTCCAAGTTGCAATCTTGCCCGCGACAGCCGGCCTAATTTGAAACCTGCTATGGAATTTGCTGCGGTCGAGTTTACCGAACCGAGTCTGGTTTGGTATTTTCGCGATAAGGTCCGTGGATTCATGACGCCCCTAAAACGCAAGGATGCCAGCGAATTCATGAGTCGCGGCGGACCGCGATTTATTGTGCTGCCAACGGCATCGGTAGCGGAGATTTTTCCGAACGTCGATGCATCCTGGCATAGCTATCGCGCAACCGGATTCAGCATCCCGAAAGGTCGGCGCGTTGATTTGACGATGTTGCTCAAGCCCGATTAGTCATCCTGAGCAAAAGCCGAGGGATCCCGTTGAAGTTACCTTAACGGTTTCGCAGCGGGATCCCTCAGCTTTCGCTCGGGAGGACCGGATGGCTGCTGCGAATTGTTGCTTTGCAGATTTCCGCGTCACAGTTAGGGATTGCCGACATGATCACCTTTCTCCATGGCCGCCTGACGCACGCGCTGCCTACGCAGGCGACCGTCGATGTTGGGGGTGTTGGCTACGAGGTTTTTATTCCGCTTTCGAGTTACGATAAACTTCCCGCAGTCGGGCAGCCGATTGAAATTCTCACGCATCTGCACGTGCGCGAGGATGCGCAGATTCTCTACGGATTCATGAGCGCGCCGGAGCGCGACCTTTTTCGTCTGCTGGTCAATCACGTCAGCGGGATTGGGCCAAAACTGGCGCTGTCGGTGTTGAGCGGAATGAGCGTGAACAATTTCAAAGCCGCGGTGGTGAACAATGATGTGGTGTCACTTTCGAAGATCAGCGGTGTGGGAAAGAAAACAGCGGAACGAATGGTGCTGGAATTGAAGGACAGGGTCGGGGCGGCGGCGGCGTGGGAAGCGGCGAGCGCGGCGCATGCCCAGACACCGGAGCAGGAACAGGCGAACGAAGCAGTGCTGGCCTTGATCGCGCTGGGTTACAAGCAGGTCGATGCCCACAAGCTGGTGCGCGATTTGCAGGAACGCGAGGGCGCAGGTAAGTCGGCCGAGGAGTTAGTGAAAATGGCGCTGAAGAAATTTGCGGCAGGGCGCTAAATCCGTCTGAGCGTTGAACGTTGCCCTCGATGATCGCGACGGTTGAAAACAAGCTCGATGCCATTCGGGGCGCTTTGCCGAGCGAAGGTTTATTCGCCGATAAAGACTGGCTGATTTCGCCGGAGGCATTTCCGATTTCACAGAAATTTGCCAGCGAGCTGGAGCAACTTGGGCATCGTCTGTTCGTTTTCCAGCGCGCGTGCAATCAGCTTTACCAGCTGAGTTTTCGGGGGAAGCAGCCGCAATGGATCGCGAAATACCTCGATGCCGGGAAACCGGCCAAACTAGTCGAGTTGTCGCGGCAGAAAATTTTTCGCGACGAGTTGCCGCGCGTTATTCGACCCGATCTTATTTTGACAGAGAAAAGTTACATCATTGCGGAGATTGATTCCGTGCCCGGTGGAATCGGATTGACCGGTTGGTTAAATCGCACCTACTCGGCACTTGGCCAGGACGTGATCGGCGGCGAAGATGGAATGCTTCATGGTTTTCAGATGGTTCTGCCGAATGGCGGCGATATTCTGGTTTCGGAAGAATCGGCAACCTACCGGCCGGAAATGGAGTGGTTGGTGGCGCAATTGAACCAACACGGAACGTCCAACATCGAACATCCAGCATCGAATTGGCGCGTTCTGGCGGCGGAGAATTATGAGCCACAACCAGGCTGCGATGTTTATCGATTCTTCGAATTATTCGATCTGCCGAATATTCCGAAGATCGAGGCGCTCCTGAACTCGGCCACTGAAGGAAAGGTGCGGGTGACGCCGCCAATCAAACCGTTTCTAGAAGAGAAAATGTGGTTCGCGCTTTTCTGGCTTAAGCCGTTGCGCCAATACTGGCGGCGCGAGCTGGGCGACAAATATTTTCTGAAATTGCAGCAAGTCATCCCTTACACCTGGTTGCTGGATCCGACGCCCTTGCCGCAACACGCGGTGATTCCGCGACTCGAGATTCACGATTGGCACGAGGCAGCCAAATTTAGTCAGAAAGAGCGCGACCTGCTTTTGAAAGTGAGCGGCTTTTCGCCTCTGGGCTGGGGCAGTCGCGGAGTTGCGCTCGGCGCGGATTTGCCGCACAGCGAATGGGAGAAACGAATCGACCACGCGCTAACCAATTTTGGGTTTCAGCCAACGATTTTGCAGCAATTTCACAAGGGAAGCTTGTTTGAGCACCGCTATTACGAGAACGAGAGTGCCGAACTGCAGACAATGAAAGGCCGAATTCGTTTGTGCCCGTATTATTTTGTCGAAGGCGACCGGGTAAAATTGCGCGGCGCGTTAACGACAATTGTGCCGGCGGACAAAAAACTAATCCACGGAATGCGGGATGGCATTATGGTGCCGACCAGCATTGATACCTTTAATGGGCCGCGATCGTGAGTTCGCGCCGGTGGATGGGGCCAGCAGGCGTTAGGGTGCTTTGGTAGAGGTGGAATTCCTCTACGTGTATCATGCCGGCATCGTAATCGCGATGTTTCTTGAGGAATGATTGCATCAACGCAGGCGAGATTCCTCGGCCACGTGCGATAGTGAAATGAGGCGTCCAGGCGCGCTCCTCAATTGGCAAATTGCAGGCAAGGGCGGCTTCGTTCACCCGCTTGTGCAATTGAAAAAGATGCGGATGGCCGTGGCCAACGCCGACCCAGAGGATGTGAGGAATTCCTTTTCTGGAAAAGGTGCCGAGTCCGATCACGGGAAGAAAAAATGCGCGAAAAGAGATCGCCGTGAGTTTTTCCTTGAGCAAATTGGCGGTCTCCGGATCGACCGCGGCAAAAAACGCGAGGGTGAGGTGGATCTGCGATGGCGGCGAAAAAATCAGGCCGCGATAATGCGGATCGAGCGCGGCAAGAGATTCTGCGAATTGGTCAGGTAAATCGATGGCGATAAAAAGTCGCTGATTGTTCATGAATTAAATCGTTATCCCGGACGAAGTCGAAGGATCGAGAAGTTACCTTAAAGATCCCGCAACGAGCTCCCTCGGCTCCGCTACGCTTCGCTCGGGATGACGGAGCTAGCCGCCATGCTTGCGATTGAAGCGAGCTACTTCGCGGGCGGTTTCGCGATCAGTCGCGCGCTTTTTCAAATCGGCGCGTTTATCGCGCGCCACTTTGCCTTGCGCAACGGCGATCTCGGCTTTCAGTTTGCCGTTCTTCCAATGCAAATTCAGAAGAACAAGGGCGCGTCCGCCCACCTGGGTCTCGCCATAAAGCTTATCGATTTCGGCGCGGTGGAGTAAAAGTTTGCGTACTCTTTTGGCAGACGGAATTTCGTGACTCGCGCGCTCGTAGGGCTGGATGTCGGCATTATAGAGGAAGGCTTCGCCATTCTCGATGCGAGCAAAGGCGTCGTTGATGTTGGCTTTGCCGGCGCGGATCGATTTGACCTCGCTGCCCTTAAGCTCGAGCCCGGCTTCGTAGCGCTCGAGAATGTGAAAATCGCGCAGCGCTTTCCGGTTGAGAATCGTCTCGGCAGTCATTAACCGAGCGACGGTGGCGAAAAATCAGGCGCCGTCGGTAGACGTGCTCTGCTCTTCAAAAGTGAGTTTGCCGGCAATGATTTCCTTAAGCGCAATGTCGGTGAGCGA
>QHPP01000048.1 GCA_003219125.1 Verrucomicrobiota bacterium | reverse complement strand
GTCAGCGTAGAAGAGCTTCAAAAATTTAATCACATTGAAGACGGGCGAAAATTGCAGGCCGGACAGACAATCATGATCCCCGCGCCCTCAGTCAGCCCGGCGGCGAGCTCGTCACCTTCGCCTACGGCGGAATAAATGATGGCAATGGACCCAAGCTGGTATCTCCGCAAATACGACGACGGCGGCATTTTTGGCCCGCTGCCATTTGATCAACTGTCGCGCTGGGCCTCGAAGGCGCGAGTAGCTCCACGCGATCTCGTTTCCTCGGACCAGGAAACCTGGATGAAAGCACCGATGGTTTCGGAGCTGGGAATGGATTGGCTGGTGGAGGTGACAAGCGAGCGGTACTACGGGCCGACCACATTAGGAGCAATTAACGAATTCGTTCGGCTCGGCGAAGTAACCCCGGAAAATTTCGTCATCAATACCTGTGATGGATCGCGTCGGAAAATTCAGGAGATCACTCCACTTTTCCCGAATCAGATTGAAGAGGGCGATGCTTTGGTCGAACAAACGCCGGCGGCGTCGGGCATGTCGATCAAGTTCGAGGAACGGATTCGCGATCTGGAGCGAAGTCTGGGAGAGGAACGACGTGCTTTGCAGGAAGCGGAAGCTCGCTATCGCGAACTCGAACAACGCTATCAGGAATTGCTGGCGGCCTCGTCTGCTCAGCCGTAGCGCTCCCTTTACAGATTAGGATTCAGCGAATTCCAGGGGATCGGTGTCAGACGCCGTATCTTTTCAAATTCCTAAATTCCTGGTAGGGCTACACTCTGTCGAGCCGGCGAAACGCGCCAGGACTATGAACCTGAAGACGCGGCTCCGCAGAGTGTCGCTACCAAAAAAAGCGGTCTCACATCGGCACCGGCTCGATCTCAGGTATCTCCAGCAAACTTTGTTCGCAGAGGCGCGCGTATTTTCCACCGAGCGCCAGCAATTGCTCGTGGGTGCCGCGCTCGATGATGCGACCGTGATCGAGCACCAGAATTTGATCGGCGTGCACGATGGTCGAGAGACGATGCGCGATGACGATTGAGGTCCGATGAAACATCAAATTCTCCAGCGCCTCCTGTATTAGCCGCTCGGTGGCGGTGTCCACGCTGGCGGTTGCCTCGTCCAGAATCAAAATCGGCGGATCTTTCAGGAGCGCGCGCGCTATCGAGAGCCGTTGCTTTTCCCCCACGCTTAGTTTCACTCCGCGCTCCCCCACCACGCTGCTCAATCCATTTTGCAACAAATCAATGAAATTGCGGGCGTTTGCCGCTTCCGCTGCTTCCATCAGTTCCTCATCGCTTGCTCCCGGTTTCCCGATTTGCAGGTTTTCACGAATGGTGCCGTTAAAGAGAAAACTTTCCTGCGTCACCATCCCGATCTTCTGCCGCAGTTCGCGGATGTTGAGGTCCTGAATCGATTGGCCGTCGATCAAAATCTCCCCCTCATCGAACTCGTAGAAGCGTGTCAACAAATTGATCAGCGTAGACTTTCCAGCACCGGTCTTGCCGACCAGCGCGATGGTTTCGCCCGGGCGCGCGCGAAATGAGACGTTGCTCAGCGCCGGCAACTCCGAACCGTAGGTAAAACTAACGTCCCGAAATTCAATCTCGCCTCGTACCCCCCTTTCAAATTTTTGTCCGCGCTGCGACTCCGCCGGTTCGTCGATAATTTCAAAGACGCGTTCGCCCGCAGCGCGTCCAGCCTGAATCAACTGATTGAGCTGATGGAGTTTGCCCACCGGTTCATAGAGAAGACCGGAGAATATAAGAAAGGCGGTGAGATCGCCCAAATTGGTCGCACCCGCCAAGATCTCACGCGTCCCAACCACGACGACTAGCAAAACGCCGAGCGAGCCGAATAAATACATCGAGGGGCTGTAGACTGCCCAGATTTTCATCACTACCAGAGTGGCGCGCCGTAAGGCCTCGCTCGCTTCGTTGAAGCGCATGTGTTCCTGGCCCTCGCGCACAAAGCTTTTGATTTGGCGAATGCCGGAAAGGTTATCGTGCAAGAGTGAATTCATGTCGGAGGCGGCGCGGCGTTGCAATCGATACCGCCGATGTGCCGTAAGCGTGTACCACAGTGCACCACCAGCCAGGAACGGCACCGGAGCAAGGCCGATCAGCGTAAGTTTCGCGCTAAGGTAAAACATCCCCGCGAGCGCAATGAGGATTTGCAATACCGCCACCGTCCCTTGATCGACGCCGTCGATCAGGACGCGTTCCACTGAAGTGACATCTTCCAGGATTCGCGTCATCAGATCGCCGGTGGCACGGTTGTCGAACCAGCGCAGAGGTAACACTTGAATGTGCGAATAGAGATCGCTTCGCAAGTCGAAAATTACCTTTTGTTCGAAGGTATTGTTCAGCAGAAGCCGCAGTGAATTCAGCCCATGCTGGAGGAATAGTGCGACCACCGCTATCAACACAAGCGGGAGTAAATACTCCGGATGATGCCCGACGATGACTTCGTTGATGCCCTTTCGTATCACCGCCGGAGGGACCATCATCATCAACGTCCCGGTAATCGCGCAGGCCATCATCGAGATCCCGAGTAGCGGGTAGCGTTTCAAATAAGCAAAGACGCGCCAAACTGTTTTCATCTATAACTCGCAATTCATATTTCCACAGTCTGCCTAGCCGTGCCACTGTCAGTAAGTGATGCGCCACACTTCCGACGTGCAAATCGAGCAAATCTTCATTTCGCCCGAACACAATTTCGTCGGCCACTACGGCCAGCCGCCGGGAACCTCGCCCCTGATCGAGAAGGAACGAATCGAGTGTGTCGCGGGCAAGGGCTTGCTCGGAGACCGCTACTTTGATCATGCTGAAGATTACAAGGGCCAGATCACATTTTTTTCCGCGGAGGTTTTCGAGCGACTCTGCACCCACTTTGGAATCAGGGAGAAACCGGCGGGCGTCTTGCGCCGCAATGTCATCGTCTCCGGGATCGATCTCCTTTCGCTCATCGGTTGTGACTTCGACATGCAAGGCGTGAAGTTTCGAGGGACACAGCATTGCGCCCCCTGCGAATGGATGGATGTCGCCTTTTCCCCCGGTGCAAAAGAATTTCTCAAAGAAAACGCCGGTCTGCGCGCAAAAATTCTAACTGACGGCGAACTCCACCTCGGCGATGCGCAGCTTCGGATTGTAAGGGATGTGGGGACGGCGGCAAACGGTTGAAACGCATCGTCATCCCGAGCGAAAACGCCAGTCCGGCTCGGACCGAGCGATCCCGTCGAAGTTACCGTTAAAGCCTCGCGGCGGGATCCCTCGACTGACGCTCGGGATGACGGCTTTGTGACCGCCAGGGCGCGATTCAGACGTGATCGCCGCGATGTTTGTGGCGATTCTTAAACGTGAGCTCGGCGATTCCTGACTTATCGAGCTCGCCGAGACCTTCCGCGATCATGTTGTCGTATTGCTGTTTGGTCTCGCGCGCGAGCGGAAGCTCCAAACCAAGTTCGCGCCCAAGATCGAGCGCGATGCCGCTGTCTTTGGCAGCGTGAGCGGCCGAGAAAAAGCAGCTGTGCTCGCGGTTTTGCATGTCTTCGCCATCGGTTTGCAAAACGCGCGAAGCGGCGCCGGTTTCGGAAAAAACTTCGCGCAACATGGTGAGATCGAGCCCGAGCGCGTCGCCCAGGCCAAGACCTTCCGCCAGGCCAGCGGTATTGATGTTCATCACCATGTTGACCAGCGCTTTTACCTTCGCCGCTTCGCCAGCTTTCCCGACGTAACGAACAGTTTTGCCAAGCTTTTCCAAAATAGGTTGCGCGGCGCGAAACGCCTCCTCATCTCCGCCACACATTAAATAAAGCGAGCCATCGCGTGCCTGGGTGATGCTAGAGGCCATGCAGGCTTCGAGGGAACGCGCACCCGCTTTCCCGGCGAGTTCTTCGACTTCGAGGTGCACCCGGGGCGTAATCGTCGCGCAGTTAATGAATAGCTTCCCAGGCGAATTTACGAGAAGGCTGTCCCCCGATTTCGCAAAAATCTTTCGCATCGCCGCATCGTCGCTCACAACCGTAATGATGACGTCGGACTCCGCGGTCACTTCTGATAACTGCTGCGAAGCGGCGCAGCGCAACTCGTTCGCAAGACCTGTCGCTGCTGCTCGGTTAACATCGTAAACGGCAGTCACGTGAAAGCCACAATCAACCAAACGACGCGCCATGTTCGCGCCCATTCGGCCAACGCCGACGAAACCGACATTCATATTATCACTCCCATACTTCTGCCATGTCGAGCGAAGTCGAGACATCTCTAACTATTTCGGCGATTCTTTCGGACTGAATAGAGCAAGAGATTCCTCCACTTCGGTCGGAATGACCAAGAGACATCATACCCTTCCTGCAAAAAACGGATTCCGCTGCTTTTCCTCCCCCACCGTCGTCATCGGCCCGTGCCCTGGACAGATGATCGTCTCGTCCGGCAAGGTCAGAATTTTTTCCAGATTATTTTTTATCGCATCTTTGTAGGAAACATTCCCTCCGCCCATTGAGCCGGCGAAAATTGAATCGCCCACAATGGCGACCGGTTGCGCCAGCCCAGTAACGAAAAAGGTCATCCCGCCACGGGAATGCCCCCAGGTAAGCAATGCTTTTATTTTCAAATTGCCAACCTTGAATTCACGACCTTCGGAAATTGTTTCTGCGCCCGGAATGGATTCGCGCTCGGAAATATAAACGGGCGCGCGGGTTTCTTTTTTTAACCGTCCCAGATCGGCAATGTGATCGGTGTGCGCATGCGTCAACAGGATCAGTTTGACCGCCAATTTCTCCTTCGCGACTCGATCGAGCATCGGATGAGAGTCGGCGCCGGTATCGAAGGCGATCGCTTTGCGCGATTTCGAGTCCCATACCAGAAATGCGTTCACCCGCATGTCGTGGAACGGCGTGTTGAACATGACCAGACCATCGATCTCACGCGCAGTCGGTTGGTATTCGTTCTGCGCCAGATCACTTAGCGCGCGCGCGCCAAGCCCAAGCACCGGCGCCACGCGAAACAGTGCCAGCTCATCAAAATGTCCACTGCGCAATTTTCGTATCGTATTCGCGTCCAGGCGCGCTTTTTCCGCCAGATCGGAATCGGAAATTTCCAGGCCGCGCTGCGCCTTGCCAATGACATCGCTGAAATTATCCTCGAGTGGAACGCTCATGCGCCAGTATGTTTAGCTCCCTTGGGAGCGGAGTGTTTATAATCTATCCGCCCAAGAGCAGCCAAGCTCCATCGGAGCGACGTGTACGAACGCGCGATCATTCGTGTGTAGGTGTTAGGCATTCATGCATCATGCGACGAGAACTATAAGCATGGCGCTGCCTACGGCGCTCGCAGAACGCGCAACTCTGGGATCTTACGGGCAACAAACTTTTCAAATGCCGCCGCTACTTCGATAACGGCAACAGATCTTCGGGACTCTGTTTCGATTGATGTCATGGCAATGTTCGAAATTCCGCACGGCGTGATCTGATCGAAGGGCGAGAGATCGCCACACACATTTAGGGCGAACCCATGCATGGTGATCCAATGCCGAACACCCACACCAATGGAGGCGATTTTTCGTTCCTGAACCCAAACACCAGTCAATCCCTCGCGACGTTGCGCTTGAATTTCGAACTCGTCCAAAAATTCGATCAGCAACCGTTCAATCCAACGCAAATATTTGTGCAAATCCTGACCATAATTGCGTAGATCGATAATGGGATAGCCCATTAACTGGCCTGGCCCGTGATAGGTCGCCTGCCCACCACGATTGATTTGGAAAAACGGATGCGGCAGATGTGAGGCGCCCCGCAAGCTGGTGTGATCCGGTGTCCGGCCAATCGTATAAACGGGATCGTGTTCGAGTAGCAGGATGGTGTCGGCAACGTTCGGATCGTTCCGTCTTTGCGCGACGATTTTTTCCTGCAACTGCAGCGCATCCGCAAAATTCATTCGGCCGAGCCAGCGCACGTTACATGGAGGGCGGAGCTTTGCGACGCCGGAACCGCCAGTCCGGCTCGGACCGGACTCGCGAGAGCTCGCCCCTCCAGATCGCTCTGCAACCTCGAGCCTCATATTTGCGTTGCTCCCGGGATTCCCAATCGCGCCGCTTCCTGTGCCCGCAAATGAGTGAGGGCAATCGCGAGCGCGTCGGCCGAATCTGCATCCGGTGTTTCGCTTAAGCCGAGCAAGGCCCGCATCATGAACGCGACCTGGTTTTTCCGCGCGCCGCCAGTTCCGACGGTCGCTTGTTTGATTCGTCTGGGTGCATATTCGAAAATCGGCAAGCCGTTCTCCGCCGCCGCCAGGATGGCGGCACCGCGAGCCGCCCCGAGCAAAATCGCGGTTTTGTAACTCTGCACGTAAATGACGGCTTCGAGGGCGCAGCAATCCGGCTCATGCTCGCGAATCAATTGCGCCAGCCGATTACGAATCGCCACCAGACAAGCTGAAGGCTTCAGGGAAGTGGCGTTATGAATGGTGCCAAAGAAAAGGGCGCGCGATTTCCCGTTCTCGCCATCAACAACCGCGACTCCGCAGTTACGCAACGAAGCATCAATCGCCAGGACGCGCATGGCTCAATGTTGAACGAAACCGAGCGTGAGGAAAACGCAGCCAATAATGCCGATAACCATACTTACCAGCCAGTAACGTCTGCGTTTCGTTAGGGCCGCAATGGCCGCGATCGCGATTGCGATTTGAAAAAAGGTTACCCCCCGCGCGAAAACTTCATGCTGGTGAAAGTTTTGTTTAGCTTCCCCTTCCTTCTCACGCGCTTCTCTTTGAATTTCGCCTTGTTCCTCGGAATATTTTGCCGCCTTCTCCCGGTCCGCATCATTCGTTGAACCGGTCAGGCTCATTTTGGCGTCGAGCACCGCCGCCTTGATGCCCTTGGCCTGATAAAATGCCCACTGATCAGCTGATTCGATCTGTTTCATCATTGCTTCGTTGGCGTGACTACCCGAAAGCAATCCGGCAATCGCCGCCAGCACTGCAAGAATGGCCGTGCTCAGTGCCACCCACGAAATCCATTTTTCGCCGCTCTGTTCTGCATGATGATGAATCTCTTCGTGCAAATGTTCGAGCGGGACCTCGGCTTCCTCCATCAACTCAGTCTAAAATCGCGAGCCGTCCGTTCAAGATTGAATCGACAAGCCACTACGGCCACCCTTAATTGCGGACAATGGAAGCGACCGCGCCGCGAAAACTTAATTGCCAGATTTGTGGGCGGTCGTTCCTGCCGCAGAATGGCGCCATCGGCGACAACGTTCGTCCTTCGCTCGCCGAATTCATTAAATCGCAGCGGCCCAACTGGAATCCGCAAGAGTTCATTTGTTTCGGCGACCTCGGCGGGTTTCGCCGAGATTACGTGAAACACACACTCGAGTGTGAAATCGGCGAACTCACGACGCTCGATCACGAAGTCATCGAAAGTTTGCGGGAGCACGAAGTGCTGACTGAAAACATCGAGAAACAATTCGAGCGCAAACTGACTTTTGGCGAGCATTTGTCGGATAAAATCGCCGAGTTCGGCGGGAGTTGGAGATTCATCCTGTCTT
>QHPP01000120.1 GCA_003219125.1 Verrucomicrobiota bacterium | reverse complement strand
CGCGCTCCGTTCCAACGGCGTGAGTGTGCCGCGCGTTTGCGTTTCGCTGGCCCTTGTCGCCCTCGCCTGCACCGCCATTAGCTTGTGGCTCAATGTGCAGGTGGCCCCGGCGGCGCAGGAAAAACTGCGCTCCAGTCTCTACGATCTCGCAACCAGAAATCCGATGGCGCTTTTCGGGAGCGATCAAGTGATCGACGAATTTCCGGGCCGCAAAATTTATGTCGGAAAAAAAGACGGCAGTAAGCTCGAGAACGTTACCGTCTTTGAAATGAATGAGCAGTCCTTACCGATACGGGTTACCTTTGCGCGCACGGGAATGCTGGAAGCGGATCTGCCGAATAAGCGGATTCTGATGCGGCTTTACGACGCGCGTTATCAACAGCGCGATGAAAAAAATCCGCTCGATCTTCGTAAAATTCGCGATGGCATTAGCATGGCTGAGGGCACCCTTCCGATCAGTCTCGATGAACTTTACGAAAAAGAAAAAAAGCGGCCGAGCCGCTCGGCTTTGTCGATTACCCAACTGGTCGATCAATTAAAGAGCGAAAACAAACGGGAGCGTAGCGCGAGTAGAACGGAGTTGAACAAACGGTTTTCTTTTCCTTTTTCCTGCGTGGCCTTTGCCCTCGTTGGGGTACCGCTCGGCGTCACCGCCCATCGGCGGGAAACTACCATCGGTTTTCTTCTCAGCCTGGTCATCGCCATTTCCTATTTCCTTTTTGTGATCATCGCGGACACCCTTCGCAACAATCCCAAGGTTCATCCGGAATTACTGGTCTGGTTTCCGAATGTCCTTTTCATCGCGCTGGGCGTGGTTCTTTTCGTCCGTCTGAGTAGACGGTAGAGGACGCGTGACCTTCCAAGTCGCTCGCTCGATCAATTTTTCCCTACACCCGAGGCAACCAACCGGGACCGCCATTTCGATTGTGGTAACTAGGCGAGGCTCTCGTGGCCACGGCTTTTTCCCGGAGTTATGACCTTGCAAATATTGGTGGTCGAGGATCACGGCGATACCCGCCGTGTTTTGACCGGCTTGCTCGGGCATTTTGGTCATTCCATTTCCGCAGCGGATAATGTGGAAAGCGCGCTTGCATTCCTGCGAGCGAAGCACTTCGACGCGATTGTGAGTGACCTCGCTCTGCCGGATGGCAGCGGGTGCGAGGTGATTCGTGAAGCGAAACGCCGGCAGCATCTTACCGGCGTGGCATTGACCGCCGACGGCGAGGACGACGATGTCAGGCGCGGACGCGATGCCGGTTTCGATTATCATCTGACCAAGCCGATAGATTTCGCGCAATTACGCGACGTGCTTGAGCAGATCGCGCCGGCTCATAACGGACAGTTCGCCTGAGCGTCACACAGCTATTTCACTTCTTCGGTGATGACGTGAAATTTGAGGAGTTTGGCGCTGCCGAAGTTTGTCGTCAGTGCAACATCCGCGGCGTCACGACCGACGGCCATGAGAATACGACCGATGCGTCGCTGATTGTGACGCGCGTCAAAAGTATGCCACTTTCCACCGAGGAAAACTTCGAACCATGCGCTGAAATCCATCGGGTAAGGCGCGGGTGGAACTCCGATGTCGCCCAGGTAACCAGTGACATAACGCGCCGGGATATTGAGGCATCGACAAAAGGTAACGGCAAGATGCATGAAATCTCTGCAAACGCCCTTGCCATCGCGGTAAACTTCCAGCGCACTTTTTTGTGGATCGGCGAAGTGATAGCCAAAGGTGATGTGACTATGCACCCAATCACAGATCGTTTGCACGCGGGACCAGCCCGGCCGCGTTGGACCAAAAAGTCTCCACGCTTCATCGTTCAGTTTGTCCACTTCACAGTAACGACTCGGAAGCAAAAAACGGAGTGCTTCATCCGGTAGATCCTCGACATTGTGCTGCACTACCTCGGGCGCTTCCGGATCGGGCTGACCACTATCATGAATGGTGGTGTCGAGAGTAAATCGCACCGTGCCCGCCGGCGCGAGAAGGCGGCCACAAATATTGCCAAAACTATCCAGGTAGGTGTGAACCGGCACACCTGGCTCGACCCCGACTCCCTCCGGCGATTGCAAATCGTCGCGTCTCAAAGGATGGACATACAACATCGTGATCAGCGGCGTCGGATTCGCGAGCTCGAAGGAAATATCGTAGCCGATTCGGATCAGCATCGTCTTTTACAACGAACCAAATCGCGCTCGGACTACGACTTTTTCGTTGGCCGCATCGATCGTGAGGTCGCGCAATTGTATTTCGCCGAGCGGCAGAGCGGATAGTGGAAAAGTATGTCGTTCAATTTTTGAAAAAGAAGGGGTGATCGCGGCGCAGGCCAGTGCGGCAATCGGCCCCTCACCGTGGCATTTCAGATTGGCGACGGTAGCGACGAGGTCGTCACTGACTGCAAAGGTGCCGGCCAAGGTAAGCACAGGATGAAAAATGAGCTTGTGGGCCGAGACGGTAAATTTTCCGTCGAGGGCGCGCGGACCACGCGGGCTTAACTCGAGTTCGGCCCTATCGACAACGACGCCCTGTTTTTCGGCAAGCTTGGTCGCGCCTTTCATAATCATGCTTTCGGCTGCGGCGCGAGAGATTTCGAATCGAATGTTCCCATCCTGGGCGCGATGCATAATGAGCAACAACTTCCTTTCAGGCTGAATCTTCTGATACAATTCGACATTAGAAGCTTCGAACTGAAAACTGAAGTTACCCCCGAGTATGCTAATCGGCTCGCCTGAAATATAAATATGACGCACCACCATTGCTGGAATCGCTTCCGAGGGATCGAGCGGCGGTGGACGATGATGATGATCGATCGTGGCGCCGGATAGATCGACCGCAATTGAGTCCAGGGCCGATGGGTCCCCGCCGCACACGACAACCATTCTGTCTGGTCGTGAAACAAAGCTGCGCAATCCTTCTTCAATTGCCTGAGCCAAGCCATCCGGCGTTTCTGGGATTTGATTTCGCGGCAAAAGGAACATGCTTTCGAGTTGAGCCGGCAGCACTGAAACGCCCACGGAAACGATTTGCTTCCGGCGGTTTTTCCGCTACCTTCCGCGTTCCTTTATGGCGAAAACCTCCTGGGTCAACCGCAACGAACGCAAGCGCGCAACGGTCAAGAAATATGCCGCGCTGCGGGCGGAGCTGAAAGCAAAGAAGGACTATGCCGGCCTCGCGCAACTGCCCCGCAATGCGAGTCCGACGCGAGTGGTTAATCGTTGCCAGGTTTCCGGCCGGCGACGCGCATTTATCCGACGGTTCAAGATTTCACGGCTAACTTTTCGTGAGCTGGCGTCGAGTGGATTGATTCCCGGCGTCACCAAGTCTAGCTGGTAACTGGTTGGAGTGGTGGGTCCGGATGCCGGGCTGCATCCGCATGATGAGTATTTCATTTTCATCTTTTGGTCTGTGGCTGGCACTAAACGCGGCCGTGACCGATCATTGGGATTCGGCGGTTTCAGTGTTGTTGAAACTGCTGGTCATTGCCGTCCTGGTTGCGTTAAACGGATTCTTTGTCGCCTGCGAGTTTGCCATCGTTAAAGTGCGCAGCAGCCAACTCGACACATTGGTAGAAGAAGGAAATCTGCGCGCCGGTTTCGCCAAATACATTCGTGCGCATCTGGACGCCTATCTCTCCGCGACTCAACTAGGCGTCACTCTAGCCAGCCTCGCGCTCGGATATCTGGGCGAACAATATCTCGCTGAAATGTTGCAACCGTTTTTTGCCCTCGCCGGCATTCACTCCCACGCGGTGGTAACGTCCATTTCCATCGCGCTAGCCTTCGTGGGGATTACTTTTCTGCACATCGTTTTTGGCGAGCTCGCGCCGAAGTACATTGCCATTGGAAATCCCCTCCCCGTTGCCCTCGCGCTGGCGCGACCCCTCGGCGGATTCTATTTCCTTTTCCGGCCTGCCATCTGGTTGCTACACAAATCGTCCAATCTTCTCCTTGTTCGTCTCCTCCGAATTAAACGGGTGGCGGCGACGGAGCTGGCCCACAGCGAGGAAGAGCTGCGCTTGATTTTGGATCAAAGCGAAGAATCCGAAGAGGTCTCTCCCCTCGGCCGCGATCTGCTGGTTAACGCGCTAGATCTGCGTCGACGTGTCGTCCGCGATATCATGACGCCGCGCGGCCAGGTTGTATTCCTAAACATCGAAGAGAGCTTTGAGGACAATGTAAAAAAAGCACTGGCCTCGCGTCACACGCGCTTTCCGCTTTGTCGCGGCCATCTCGACAACACCATTGGCTTGATTCACATCAAGGAATTGGTGCCACTGATGCGCGATCCGAATCCCGATCTTTTGCGCATCCGGCGGGAGCTGATTCCGGTGCCGGAAATGATGTCGCTGGAGAAATTGCTTTCGCTCTTTCTCAGCAAACACGCGCATCTTGCCATCGTGGTCGATGAATTTGGCGGTACTGTTGGCATGGTGACGTTGGAGAATGTTTTGGAGGAGCTAGTCGGCGACATCCAGGACGAATTCGACACCGAGAAAGTAGAATTTCGCGAGATTAACGAGAATGAGTTCAGTGTGGATGGTGCGCTTGCGCTTTACGAACTACGCGATCTGGTTGGGATTCAATTGGAAAACGCAGACGTGAGTACGATCGGCGGCTATGTGACCCATCTTCTCGGCCATTTGCCTAAACAAGGTGAACAAGTCCAGATCGAAAATTATCTCGTTACCGTCTCGCAAAGCGACGAGCGTCGTGTGCAGCAGCTGCATTTTAGGAAGCTCGACGAATCGGCCACGAAAAAATCAAGCGCGGTAAGGTGACAATGCCGGGAGACGAGCCGTCGTGTCCCACATATTTGGGTGCCGAAGGTACTGGAGGTCTCCAATAAGCAAACCCAGACGACGCCTCCTGTTAACGCTATTCTAAATTCTAGGGCAACCGCTCCCGGTTGCCATCCGTACCCATGTGGCAAGCGACGCGCTTGCCCTACAAAAACCGAATGATCAGCGAGATTAAAATTTACAAATGGAATTAATAGTGCCAGCTGATATTGCCTGTCCCCATTGCGGGGAAACCTTCGCATTGGGGGTGGATACTTCGCAGAGCGACCAAAATTTGATCGAAGATTGCAGCATTTGCTGCCGCCCTATCGCTTTGACGATCCGGTGTCGACCAGGTGAAATCGTCGAAATCAGCAGCGCAAACTAACCGCTCGTCGCTCGGCTCCGCGCGATCTCGCGCAGCGTCGCTTGCAATCGATCGACGTTAACTGGCTTGATCAAGTGATCGGTGAATCCGACCGCACGGCTTTTCTCCAGATCGTCTTCCATTCCAAATCCACTAAGGGCAATGCCAGCAATCGATTGTCGCGAACGAATCTGGCGCATCAAATCGTGGCCACTGCCGTCGGGTAAACCGATGTCGCTCACGAGCAAATCAAATCTCGATTCTTTCGCCAGTTTCAGGGCTTGGTGGACTGTTTCGGCGCAGGCCACATCGTAGCCAAGATTCCGTAAAAGTGCCCCCAGAGTAATAACCGTGTCGGTATGATCATCGACTAGAAGAATGCGCAGCGGCCGCGTTTTTTGCGCTTCACTAGTTGCGGTCGCAGTGGTCGAGTCGCGCTTCCCTTTCGGCTCGCCCGTCCTAGTCCGCGTCGCGATGGTGGAAAGCGAAATCGTTACCACTGTTCCGCGATTCCGGCCTGGACTGTTCGCTTCCATCTGGCCGTGGTGCGCTTCGACGATGGCGCGCGAAATGGCGAGGCCGAGCCCGAGCCCACCATGGCCGGCCTGGACGCGACGCACTCCTTGCTCGAAGGAATCGAAAATTCGTGGCAACACTTCCGGTTCAATCCCGATTCCGTTGTCGCTCATGCGCACCAGGACTTTTCCGGCTTCGTTGGTCGACTCGATGTGAATCGCTCCGCCATCCGGCGTAAATTTGATAGCATTCTTAATTACGTTCCAAAAGACCTGCATCAGCCGCGAATCATCGGCCTGGGCAAAATGTTGTGGCGCGGCTAAATTGGTATGGACGCGCAGTTTCTTGTGCGCGATCTCAGTTTTAAAAATCTCCAAGGCGCCCCGCACCGTGGCGTGAATATCGACGGTGCCAACATCGAGGTTGATTTTTCCTTTGGCGATGGCGGTGAGGTCAAGAATGTCATCGATCAAACGCGCCTCGAGTTCGATGTTGCGGCGTATAATTTCGATTGTGCCTTTGAATTCCCCATTAACGTTGATCTTTTGTTCGAGTAATTCCACGCCGGCAAGGACGGGAGTAAGCGGAGTCCGCAATTCATGGCCGAGTACGGCAAGAAACCTGTCCTTCGCGCGGTTCGCGGCCTCGGCTTCTGCTCGCGCTTCGCGTTCCCGCAGCAGATTTCGCTGCTGTTCTTCGGCCTGTTTATGCGCGGTAACGTCATGAAAGACGGCCACCGCCCCATGAATGGTGCAATGCTCGTCACGCAAGGCCCGCGCTGTTACATCCGCCCACGAGCCATCAACATTATTGCCGTGACGGATAAAAATTTCCTCGTCATCAACATGTCCCTCCGCAACGGCGCGCGAAGTCGGTGATTCCGCTGGTGTAATCCGCGTCACTTTATCGGCGCGATAGAATCCACAATCCTGTGAACAGTTTTTAGGAACGTCTTCGTCCTCTTTTAATCCAAGCATCCGGCGCAAGGCCGGGTTAGAAAGTAACGCGGCGCCGTCCCGATCAACCACCAGCAGTCCGTCACCCATACTGGTGACGATCAGATTCAAAAGCTTGGTTTGCTCGATTAACGCTTCATTGGCCGCACGCAGGACCGCAGGCCCAGGAATATTGATCACCTGTGGGATAAGGCGGATGAGAAGAATTGCGGTTGGAACAGAAGCAAGGGCGGTGATTGCTTTCACGATTCCGGAAATCCAATAATAAGGTTTCCAAAGCGTGATGATCTCCATCACGTGAGTCATGCCGCAGGCGATAATAAAAATGCCAAAGCAAACGAACATCCAGTTGAAGGGCAGGTCGCGTCGCTTACGAACAAAATTAACAAGCGTAAACGGAATGATGAAATAAGCGGCAGCGATCAGAAAATCCGAAATCAGATGCAGCCGCATCAGGCCGGGATCCCACAAGTAGCAGTGGCCATGCGGCATGAAACCGTTTTGGCCAAAGAGACCCGTGAAAACGTCCATACTAGTCAGACCAATTTTGCTGGCAACGCCAACTTCTGCTGGCAATGCCAACTTCGCTGGCAACGCGTCCATTCCTTCATCGACCCGACCGTTTCCCCCGGCAGAGGCTAATCCATGGCACCGCCTCTGGCATGTTGCAAACAGTTTATCGCAACGACTCAGGCTTAAGTTGAAAAAGCGAGCGGCCCTGATTAGTTACCGAGAATTATGCGAATGTTGAAACGCTCGGTTCTTCTTCTGGTCTTTTGCGCTCCTTTTATTTTCATCAGTTGCGAAACATCGCGGGTAGCCAGCGGGGGCCCCTATCATGTGACAGCTTATAAACCAAATGATCCATCGAAGGTAGTAGTAAAGGTGTCGCTTTCGAAGCAGAATATTTACGTCATGGAAGGTGACCGTTGCCTGATGGCAGTAGCGTGCAGTGTTGGCATTCCCTCCAAACCGACTCCGCGAGGGAATTTCACCATTTACCGGAAAGAGGAAGATAAGCGCTCTGGCTCCTATGGTTTCCGCGTGCAGGGCAATCAGGTAGTACCTGCCGAAGCCGGTTCCAATATTCCCGGACGCTATGTTGGCTATCCGATGGGATACTGGTGCGAGTTCGCGCCCGCCTATGGATTTCATCAGGGTTTCGTGCATCCGGTGCCACGGACGCATGGTTGCATTCGTCTGAAGGGTGAAGCGGCCCCGAAATTTTACGCACTCGTTCATAACGGCACGCCGGTCCGCATTGCGACTACACAGCCGGAAGACGAGTCAATTGGCCCCAAGGTGAAGCGGGTCGATGATTCGCGCACACCCGATCCGGATCCGCATATCAGTATTACTTCCGCAGCATTTGAGAAACCTAGTGGTCAGCTTCTGGAATAACCCATCTGCGGATAGCCGCGTAAAAATTTGTGAACACAAACCTGATCTCGAGCGGCACTAGCGCCCGCGAAAAAGTAAACTTGCGCACGCCTGATGTGATGGCGGCGGTGCAGGAACAGGTGGAATCACATTACCGCAGCGATGTGGTCGAAGGGGTTCGGCGCAACGGCGGCATCATTTCCGTCGGTGATGTGACCGTGCGGCTAGCCAAGCAATTTGGATTCTGCTACGGCGTCGAGCGCGCCATCGATCTCGCCTACGCTGCCCGCAAAGTTTTTCAGGACCGTCGTCTCTTCATCGTCGGCGAAATCATTCACAACCCGGAAGTGAACGAGCAGATATCCTCGCTCGGCATCAAGAACCTGACCGGACGAAACAAACAGGCCGACATTTCCGAATTGCAACCCGACGACGTTGTCATCCTCCCTGCGTTCGGAACGGAGCTATCCATTTTGCAGCAAATAAAGGATCACGGATGCCAGATTGTCGATACCACTTGTGGGGACGTCATGAGTGTTTGGAAACGGGTCCGCAAATATGCCAGCGAGAGCGTGACGTCGATTATTCACGGCAAGGCCGAACACGAAGAAACCAAGGCAACCAGCTCCCGCGCATTAGGAGACGGGAAGGGCCATTATGTTGTCGTGCTAACCCTGGCTGATACCGATTATGTTTGCGATTACATTCGGCATGGCGGCGACAAACAGGCCTTTCTGGACAAATTCCACGGGGCGCACTCTGCCGGATTTGATCCCGATGTGCATTTGAAAACGGTCGGCGTGGCCAATCAAACGACGATGTTGCGGGGCGAGACCGAGGAAGTGCAGCGACGGGTGCGACAGGCGATTGTCGATCGCGATGGCGCGGAAGAAGCAGCGAAAAATTTTCGGTTTTTCGATACCATCTGCGGGGCGACTCAGGAGCGGCAGGATGCCTTACGCGAACTGCTCAACGTTTCGATGGATTTGCTGCTGGTGGTGGGCGGTTACAACAGCTCCAATACCTCTCACCTCGCCGAAATGGGCGAAGAAAAATTGCCTACTTACTTTGTTTTGAATGCGTCGCGTCTGGTCTCGGCCACTGAGATCAAGCATTACAACCTGCATGAGAAACGTGAAGTCGTTTCCCACTTCTGGTTGCCGCCCGGGCCCGTCGTTGTCGGAATTACCGCTGGCGCCTCGTGCCCCAACAACCTGATCGAAGAAACATTGATTCGACTTTTTGAGCTACGCGGTATCTCGAGAGCATTGTTGGAAGCCGCCGCGTAAGAGCGCGAGAATCACACGGATTCGGTGTGGGTGACTCCTGTACAGATGCTCATGCAAAAGATTGTCAATGCGTTCGCTGCGGAGTAGTATTCGTTGATGTTTTATCGAACAATAGTTTTAGGTGCCGCCTTTACCATCGTGGCGGCTGTGCTTCCAGTGGCTGCGTTGGGTCAATCGATCGAGGGCACCGTGCGCGGTTCCGATGGCAAAGCGCTCAAGGATGCTGAGGTCCGGGTCGAGGGCAAAGACAGAAAGATCGTCGCCACAACAAAGACCGACACTCGCGGTCATTATTCTTCCACTCGCCTGTCAGCGGGCGTGTACAAAATCAGCGTCGTCCTGGGCGGCGCAGTGCAATCGAGCGTCAATGTGAAAACAGCGGTGAACAATTCGCGCGTTGATTTTGATCTGAAGCCCGCAGTAGCCAAAAAGGTCAAACACTATGTCTGGGTCCCGGCGCCTACCGGAAGCCATATGGGAAGCGGTTGGGTCGAAGTCGATGATGCGGGGAACGCCGCGCCCGGAGCATCTAATATTCAGACAGCCAGCGGGGAGTTAGCGCGCGACATGATGCGCAGAAGTACCAATCCCAGTACAAAACCGTGATTGGATCTGCAATCTGTCTCGGAAGCAGAAATTGATCGTAATCCGCTTCGCGATGCGGGTCGGTGCATGAAGCTCGAAGCCGCGGGTTAAATGCAGCTTCATCTGGGGAGCACAGGCTGCTAGCCTGTCGTTTCCGGCAGCGTGCCGGAAACCGAGTCTTGAGTTGCATTCGGCAAGCTGCCAAACGCTGCAGGCTCGCAGCCCGCGCTCCCCAGAGCTGACAAGCCCCCCGCGCAAATTGCACCTGACGTTCGAAATACGTTTACATATGCGAGCAATCTGGAAAGGCAGCATTAGCTTCGGGTTAGTAAACATTCCCATCGCCCTCTATCCCGCGACGCGGAAGGAGGAACTGAAGTTCCGGCTTTTGCGAGCGAAAGACTTGAGTCCGGTCAACTACAAGCGGGTGGCGGAGAAAGACGGCAAGGAAGTACCGTGGGATGAGATCGTCAAAGGCTATGAATATGAAAAAGGTAAATACGTTGTCTTGAAGGATGAAGATTTTCAACGGGTCGATCTCGAGGCGACGCAGACCGTCGATATCCAGGATTTCGTCCATCAGGATGAAATCGATCCGATGTTCTTTCACAAACCTTACTATCTGGAACCGCAAAAGGGCGGCGACAAAGCTTATGTCTTGTTGCGCGATACTCTGGAGAAAACCGGAAAGGTCGGGATCGCCAAGGTTGTGATTAAAACGCGACAATATCTCGCCGGAGTGAAAGCGGAAGACAGCGTCCTCGTTCTCGAGCTGATGCATTTCGCGGACGAACTGGCGGAAACAGACAAGCTCCACGTCCCAAAGAAGCTCGAACCCGGAAAGCGCGAACTCGATATGGCAAAAGCGCTCGTCGACAGCATGTCGTCGAAATGGGATCCGAAAAAATATCGCGATGACTACCGCGAGGCCCTGATGGAAGTGATCGAGGAAAAAGTTGAGGCGGGCGGGAAAGAAATCGAAGAAAAACCAAAGCCGAAACCGCGGTCATCTACCAAAGTGATCGATCTTGTCTCGGTCCTGCAGGAGAGCTTGAACAAGACGCGAAAATCCCATCCCGCGCGCAAAAGTTCAGCCGCGTCGCGTCACCGAAAGGCCGCGTGATCCTTCCTGTAGCGGCAGCCGTGTCGACTGCGCGCGACATCAGGAACTTTGGCGTTACGCGATTTCCTTTTCTGGCGATTGTAGCCGCGGTCGTTGATCCCGGTCATTCCGTAGCATTTCAGCCTGCGTCTCGATACCACCGATCTGCGCGACGGCGGCGACGTTGGACCGCGCTGGTGTGCGGATGGACCGGACAAAAAATAGTTCTGACTTTTTCTCAGAAGGCCCACCAGCCACGCGCGAATAAACTGGCGAAGAGCGCGAAGAAAAATATCGACCAGTTAGTGAGCACACCATACCAGAAGCGACTGCGCGTCAGCAAAGCAAAGAGGATAAAGATCGGGAACATCGTCAGGCAGTAGCGCGGTGTGCTTTCGATAAATGTCGCTCCGGCAACACCGAGCCAGTTCCCGGTCATCCAGACCGCATAGAGCGGCCGCAATTTGAACCAGCTCGCGATCGTGCAAATCAGAGCAAGCACTCCTGCTCATCCGGTCAGTTCAACGCCGACGCTACTGGGATTCCCCGATCTGTGGCGATAAAATGACTGGTATTTAGTGTTCTCCTTAATGAAAGGGCAATGCCGAAACGAAAACTACTTTGCAAAATGACAGCGGATAAAGGCTTTTCGGTGTTTGTTTCCCGATGATCTCGACGCCGTCCATTTTATCCTGCTACCTCCTCCTTGCCGCAACGCTTTCCGCCGCCGAACCGCAAACCGGAATCGAAGGCGTAATCACGGTCGGGCCGGTACACGGCGGACCAGCGAGAATCGGAGTTCCCGATTCAAGACCATTGGTAAACACGACATTCATCGCGCAAAGCCAGAACGGAACGGCGACATCCTTCACCACCGATGATCAGGGGCGCTTTCGTCTTTCGCTGGAACCGGGCCCCTACACAGTATCGTTAAAGGAGAAAAAAGGCGGCATCGGACGCTACGGCCCCTTCGAAGTCAATGTAGTTGCCGACCAGATGACCAAGGTGGAGTGGCGCTGCGACACTGGTATGCGATAGCCCGTCTAACTAAAAACTGATAACCACTACCCTGTCTCTTCAATTCGAAGCCTAACTAACTTGCGCACCAATCCCGTCGGCAGCGGTTTGCTGGCTGGAAAGCGGATCGTGCCGTTGCCGGTATCGTAGCCCTTCAATTCGTCTTTAAGGGCTTTAACTGTAGAACCAGGATAGAAGGCGCAGTGATTAGTCGCAGCACCGTAAGCGACGAGAAATCTGCCATTCAGACGAAACGCTGGCACTTGATAACTGACGCATTCTTCCGCTTTCGGGGCTGCTGACTTAATTGCCTGGCGAAGTTTTTGCAACGCAGCCCGCTTGTCTTCCGCCACGGCAGCAAGATAATCATCGTGGGTTTTGGGCTTGTTTGCTTTCGCAGATGTCGCCTTACGTCTCGTGCCCGTTGTCTTTCGTTTCATATGATTAGCTTAGTTCGATTACAGCGAGGACAAAGGTCGCTCGTGTTGGATGACATCCAGAACGCGCTGCGTCTTTAATCCGTCGGCGAAATCGGGCTGGATGCGTTTGTGAGTAGTAACGGCTTTCACAAAGTCGGCAATCGTGTGCACGAACGAATGTTCGTAGCCGATAATGTGGCCGGGCGGCCACCAATTTCCGACGTATGGGTGATTCGATTCGGTAACGATGATTTCACGAAATCCGCGCGTATGCTTGGGATCATTCGCATTGTAAAAATGCAGCCGATTTATTTCCTCGAGATTGAAGGCGAGCGAACCGCGGTTGGCGTTGATTTCAAATGTGAGCTGATTTTTGCGGCCGCGGGCGAAGCGTGTCGCTTCCAGATTTAGGATGGCGCCGTTGCGGAATTTGCCGATGACGCTGACCGCGTCGTCGACGTCGACGCGGGCGAGCTGTCTATTTTTCGTCAACCGCTTTTTGACAAATGTTTCGCTCACCGCTGAAACGCCTGCAAGTTCGCCGACAAGAAATCGCGCCAGATCGATGATGTGAGCGCCGATGTCACCGAGCGCGCCGGAACCGGCGACCTTCGATTGCAAGCGCCAGACCAGCGGAAAATTTTCATCGGCGATCCAATCCTGGGCGTAGCGAGCGCGAAAATGATAAATGCGGCGGCCCATTTCACCGGCATCGATCATTTGCTTGGCCAGCGCGACGGCCGGCACCCGCCGGTAATTATGACAAACCATGTTCGCGACCCGCGCGCGTTTCACCGCGTCAACCATCCGCCGCGCTTCGGCCACGTCTCGCGCCAGCGGTTTTTCGCAAAGTATCGCTTTACCCGCGCGCGCAGCCCCAATCGCCATCTCTGCGTGCGAATCGTTAGGTGTGCAAATATCGACGATGTCGATCAACGGGTCGGTCATGATCGCTTTCCAGTCAGTCACTGCCCTTTCCCAACCCAGGATTTTCGCTGCACGATGGGTCCCGGCGCGATCGCGCCCACAAATTGCCGCCATCCGAATATCAGCAGGTAAGTCAAAAAAGCGCGGAGCCTGCCGCCACGCGTTGGAATGGGCGCGGCCCATGAATTTCGTTCCAATGAGTGCAACCGAAAGAATGCGGCGTTTCGGCATATTGACGGTCTCTATAAACTCGATTGGTCTTCGCGCCAGGTGTAACACAGGCATAATTGCCTGTGCGCCCAGCGGGTTCTTAACCTGTTGACCCGAAACAGGCTAAAAGCCTGTCTGGCGCACAGACTTGGAAGTCTGTGTTCCCCTCGCTCCTAACGGAAGATATGCAAGCAACCGACTTCGAGCACGAGCGCTTCCTGCGCGGTCGTGTTCAACTGATCGCGCATTTCTTCCAGACGCCGAATTCGTTTCAAGACTGCCGCCGTCTTCAATTGCGCGGCGATTTTCTCTGTCGCTTCTGCGCAACGTTCGAGCAGGCGCCCCGTCTTCGCGACCTTCGCCCGCAATACATCGGCCCACCAGAGAAAGAGCGTCTCGATCAAACGACTGCGCCGTTCGCGATACACACTTTCGGTTAGCGCCTTGTAATAATCTTCACGCTCACCCAACCAACTCCCGTCAGTGGTATGACGGTACCGAGTTTCCTCGCGCTGCAACGCCGCGGCATGTTCGTCCCTGATCTGCTCGCGAATGGAATTGAGCAGGCCTTGGATCCCTTGGGAAACCCGATAGGCCTTTTCGATGCCGCGCAATTCTTCCTCCGCCATCGCACCCAACAGCCGCAACAATTCCATTTCCTGCAGTGACGGCGCGACCTCGGACAAAGGTCGCAAGGGCAGGCTTAAGCAACGCGAAACGATTGTCTCCGGCAGCGCCTCGGGAAGAGCGGTGAGCAAAAGAAGAAGCGAATTCTGCGGCGGTTCCTCCAGCGTTTTTAGAAATGCGTTCGCGGCCTGCGTTTGCATTCGATCGGCATCATGAATGATCCCAATCTTCCTGCGATTGTCGGACGTGCGCAATTGCAGGGCGCGCTCGAGAGTGCGAATTTGATCGACCACAATTTTGCGCGAGCGCGAGGCCGGTTCGGTCACAAAAACGTCGGGCGCTTGCGCGCGCAGAACCTTCTCCGGCGTGGTCTTGTTCAAGGCCGCGGCCAGCCGGGCAGCAACGTCCGATTTCCCACTCCCAGCTGGACCTGAAATAAGATAGGCATGAGCGAGCCGGTTTTTCTTGTGTGCGCGTTGCAAATATTCCAGCGCGCTGTCGGCAGAGAAAGACATTTCAGGATGTTTGAAGTTTGATGTTTGGAGTTTGATGTTTTCCCAGGTCGGGAAAATGTTGAGCAAGTTCATTCCATATTTGTTGCTCGGTTGCGTCGACCGAGAGTCGGCCATCGATGAGAATTACGCGTTTCGGTTCGTTCTTGGCTAGCTCGCGGTAGGCGCGGATCACGCGCTCGTGAAATTCATCAGACTCTTCCTCCATGCGATCGCGAATTTTTTTTCGATTGCCGAGACGCGATCGCGCGGTGGCCCGATCAATGTCGAGTACGAAAGTAAGGTCAGGAATGGAATCGCCAATGGCAAAGGCGTTCAGCTTTTTGACAAGCGCAGGATCCAGATGCCGTGCCACACCTTGGTAAACCGTGGTTGAATCAAAAAAACGATCGCAAATGACCCATCCCCCGCGCTGTAGTGCCGGCTGAATTTTCTCACGCACAAGTTGGCTTCGGCTCGCTTCGAAAAGAAGCAATTCGGTTTCGGGCGTCATGGCGTGATTCTCCTTAGAATGCTGGAGCAAATGCCGAATGACTTCGCCGATCGGGGTGCCGCCGGGCTCCCGAAAAACCGCCGCCGCGATCCCGTACTTTTTTAGCCGGGCCGCGAGGCGCTTCACCTGCGTCGATTTTCCGCAGCCCTCGGAGCCTTCGAACGTGATCAGCGGCATGGGCACGATTTTGCGGCAAAGGGCAGTCGTTGTCGAACACCCCATTTTAGCCTTGTTCGGCTGGCGTCAGAGGGGGAAGTTTAAGGTCATGACGGACGCGGTGGCCGCGGATTTCCTGCCAATGTTGGCGGCGGAAACGCCGAGGCGTTCCTTTGTAGTTTCGTTGCATGATGTTGCACCCTGCACACAGAAGGCGTCGGTCAGGATTATCGAGGAGCTGAAGCGTGCCGGCGTTCGCACCACTTCGCTTTTGGTTGTGCCGAATTATCATCGGCAAGGAAGCGCGACTGAGGACAAGAATTTTGTTTCCTGGTTGCGCGATCTCGAAGCGCGCGGCTATGAGATTGTGATTCACGGTTATTTTCATGAACGCCCTCGGCGCGCGGGCGAACGGATCAGCGAAAAATTCATGACTCGGTTTTACACTCAGGACGAAGGCGAATTTTTTGATCTCGACTACGACGAAGCATTCGCGCGAATTACCAAGGCACGTGATGAATTCAAAGCCGCGCGCCTATCGCCGATTGGATTTGTCGCTCCGGCCTGGCTGCTCAATGCAGCGGGGGAACGCGCGGCGCGTGATGCCGGAATGCAATACACCACTCGGATCGACAGCGTGCTTGATCTTGTAACCGGCGAACGCGAACCAACGCGCTCGTTGGTTTACAGCACGCATTCGGGATGGCGTCGCACCGTCAGCCTGGGTTGGAATGCCGCGCTCTCGCGCAGTCTCGAAATGCGCGAACTGGCGCGGTTGAGTATTCATCCGTCCGATTTCGAGGCTCCGAAAATCTGGGAGCAAATCCTTCAGTTCATCCAGCGCTTCGCCCGCACCCGTAATGCGACCACCTATCGCGATTGGATTGGGAGACAGCGAACAAATCGAAAAGCGGCATGAGTCGGTGCGATCTTCACATTCACTCTAAATTTAGTGCGCGTTCGGAAGAATGGCTATTCCGGCGCTTCGATTTTCCTGACAGCTGCACCGAACCGGTCGATCTTTATGCGCAATTACGTGAGCGCGGGATGGATTTTGTCACCATCACCGATCACGATTGCATTGACGGCTGCCTGGCGATTGCGGACAAACCGCAGACTTTTATTAGTGAACAGATTACCTCTTATTTTCCGCAGGACCCATGTAAGGTTCATGTGTTGGCCTGGGGGATTACGCCAGCGCAGCATCAAGATATTTCGGTCCTCCGTAGCAACATTTTCGAGCTACAAAAATATCTGGCGGAAAATCGAATTGCGCATGCCATTGCTCACCCGCTCTACAGCGTCAACGGCAAGCTCACGGCCGCACATCTGGAACGACTAATCCTTCTCTTCAAACATTTTGAAGGCATTAATGGCTTACGCGATTCCCTCCTCAGCGATCTCGCGACTAAATTGCTGCGCGAATTGACGCCGGCAAAAATTGAGGAGTTCGCCAATCGCCACGATCTCGCTCCGACTCACCCCGAGCCGTGGAAGAAAATTCTCGTCGCCGGCTCCGACGATCACGGTGGAAAATTTTTCGCCTCCGCTTTTACTGAGACGCCGAAGGCAAAAACGCCGGCGGAATTTCTCGCTCATATCAGGGCGGGCCGCTGTCAGCCCGAGGGTCGCGCCGGAACTCCCCTCGCCCTTTCGCATGGATTCTACAACACGGTCTCCTGTTTCATTCAGGGACGTTTCCACGAAAAGTTGGGACCGAGCGCGGCGTTGCTCGAGCAAATGTTTTCGCGTTTCATGGAAGGGCGAGATCCGACGCAATTCACCCTGCGTGAGAAAGCTATCTTCGTTGCCCAGGGTGTGCTTTCCGGAAAGATTTTCGAGTTGGCCAAGCCTGCCAACGTCTCACTTTGGAACGAGCTCTCGCGCTATTTCGCCCGGCCGGAAGTGAAAGAGAAAATTGCGCGCGAAGTCGAAGTGGTCGCCGAACCGGAACGCCGCGCTTTTCTCCTCGCCAATATTGTATCGGAGCAACTGGCGTTTCGTTTTTTCCAAAGGTTCATGCAGCAAATAACGGGGGGAAATCTGGTCGAGGGCATGCAAGCGCTCACCGCCATCGCACCGCTTCTTATTGTTCTCGCTCCCTACATCTACGCGTTTCACAGTCAGGCGCCCTCACGCAAATGGTTGCGGGAAATTTTTCAGGAAATGACCGGCACGATTCCGGAGAATTTGCGCAACACCAAACGCGCCTGGTTTACCGACACCCTTGAAGACGTAAACGGTGTCGCCACTACCATTCGCAAAATGACCGCAGCAGCAAAGAACGCGGGCGCCGAGCTCACTGTTTTGACGTCGCGCGGCGAGATTCACATCACCGACATTCCGATCAAAAATTTCAAACCGATCGGCGAATTTGAGCTGCCTGAATATGAACTCCAAAAACTTAGCTTTCCGCCAATTCTGCGCATGCTCGACTACATTCAGCGAGAGGGATTCACTGAAATCATTATCAGCACGCCGGGACCGATCGGGTTGACCGCATTGGCAGCGGCAAAAATGTTGAACCTGCAAACGAGCGGCATTTATCACACGGACTTTCCGCAATACATTCGCATTCTGACCGATGACAGTTTTCTTGAAAGTGTGGCCTGGCACTACATGCACTGGTTCTACGGCCAGCTCGACAGCGTCTTCGTCAACTCGGAGGAATATCGGCGAAGCTGGATTGCGCGCGGATTTGCACCGGAAAAATTAAAAATTCTACCGCGTGGTCTGGATACGACGTTATTCAGCCCGAAGCATCGCGATCCGGCTTTTTGGCAAAAGTTCGGCGAACATAATGGTGCGGTTCATTTGCTTTACGTCGGCCGCATTTCGAAAGAGAAAGACCTCGATGTTCTGGCGCAGGCTTACCGGCAACTGCGCGACGAAGGACTTCCGATTCAACTCTATCTCGTCGGCGACGGTCCCTACTTGCAGGCGTTAAACAAGGCGCTGCCTGAGGCAGTTTTCACCGGTTATTTGCGCGGCAAAGAACTCGCCGCCGCCTATGCTTCCGCTGATGTTTTTGTTTTCCCCAGCACCACTGACACTTTTGGAAACGTCGTCATTGAAGCGCAGGCTTCCGGCGTTCCAGTGATTGTCTCGGACACGGGCGGGCCGAAAGAACTGGTCGAAGCGAACGTCAACGGCGTGGTTACGAAATCGCACGACGTTGAAGATTTGGCCCGGGCCATCCGCGATTTAGTGAACGACAAACGCAAGCGCGATCAGATGTCGCGGCAGGCGCGGCAAGCCGTCGTCGATCGTAGTTGGCCGGGCGCGTTTCGAAAATTCTGGGCCGCGACCGCCATCTAATGATTCATGGATAACCCGATCGTTCGCGCGACGTCGCTGCTGGCCGCCGGTATCGTCATTGGCGTGATGATTGGACTGGCTGTCTCACCCGCGCGTCGCTCTGCCTCAACTGTCGTACAAGCTAGTGACGGTAATTCTGCCGGCACCACCAAGGTAAAGCCGAAATCAGGTTCACGTCTGGAATCGGAAATCGAACACCCCAACATCTTGCTTGGGGATATCATGACGGTTCCGTTTCAGGAATTGTACGGCGTGCTTTCCACGCTATCGGCTCAGCAGCTGGATGAGTTGGCCGCACAATTGAAAAACTTGCCCGCTGGCAAAGAAACGAATGCAAAGGTTGTAGCATTTTTTAAAGCCTGGGCGCATTTTGATTCCGTCACGGCCTTGCGAGCAGCAGCGGGATTCAAAAATTCCGAGGCAAAAACAACGGCTGTCCAATCGGTAATCACCAGCGCCGACGCAGCTCAGGCAAAGGCTTTGGCCAAACAAATCCAGGAATGGCCGGCAGATTTCCTTACCCGTGAGCAACGGAATGGCTTTCTGAATTCTCTGCTCGTAAAATGGTCCGACCTTGATCCAGTCGGCGCCGCGAAATTCTTCGATACCATGCAAGTGGACGCGATGCGTTTCCATCCAGCTGCATCGGTTATTGCACAAAATTGGGCTGCGATTGATCCGTCGGCTGCAATCGAATGGGCGCGCACCCATGGCGACACTCAAGGATTCCAAGGAGCAATGAACGGTGCGATCAATGGCTGGTGGTCAAAGGACCACGCGGCCGCGGAGCAGTACGTGGCAATGCGGGCGACTGATTCAGCGGGGCGTCAAATGGCTTCCACCTTGACCAGTTACATTTTTTCCAAAGATCCGGAGCGTGCTAAGGAGTGGGTTAGTAAACTCCCGGATTTGGACACGCGCCGGCAGGCAGAACACGTTTTGGTTATTCAAATGGCGGTTAATGATCCACAGAACGCGAGCGAATACGCCGCTACGCTTCCGGCCGATGTACGGGAAGCGACATTGGGCGGAGCCATCAACTACTGGGCCGCCAGCGATCTCGCGGCCGCTGGCGAATGGATCAAGAAACTCAGCGGGCCGGCGCGTGATGAGGCGCTCGGCACTTATACTTATAATTTGCTGCGAAAGGATCCCAGCGCCGCAGCGTCATGGGCCGTGACTATTTCCGATCCGAAAATTCGCGATAAATCCCTCAATGGGATTGCAACCTTTTGGCTGAACAAGGATCCCGCCGCAGCAAGTAGTTGGATTCAAAACAGCAACTTACCAGCCACGGACAAGAAGCGGCTGCTGGGATTAGCGCCGGGCGGCTAAGGGGCCCGAACAGGGCTGGATCCTGTGTGACGCACAGATCTCAGGCCTGTGTTCCAACAAGGAACCGCGTTCTCTAGTCCAGCGGGGCAATTTGGAAATTGACGTTCCTTGGATCAGTGCACAAAAAGGGCGTAAAGCGGCCCGCGCGAATTAAGTAGTTCGTGCTTGTGTTGGGAAACGGCGAGATAAGCTTGCAGCGTCCAAAGTAACAATACGCCCAGCCCAAATGCCGTTAGCCGCCGCTGCGTCATCGACAAGACCACGCTCGACCTCCAAATCACACGTCGTCTTGCGATCTCGATGGCAAATAGGGCAATCAGAAAGATGACCGCTGCCAGAAAGGGAAAGGCGAGCCAGTTAAAATAAATTGCCCCGACAAAATTGCCATTGAGGAGTAAATGCAATGCCCGTGTCATTCCGCAAAAAATGCAGGGTAACCCTGTGATTGCGCCACACGAAGGATGAAACATTAGCCAGCTTCCCGCGACCACGGGATCAATCCATCGCAGAAGCAGAAGCGCAGCCAGGGCAGACACGATGAACGCGAAACGTGGTCCCAGGCGACAGGGGTAGCTCTCTAAGTCTTGTCCAAACGTCGCATTATTCCTGGAATACGCGCCTGCACAGTTTTCGTTAGCGAACACGTTCATGGCGGCGGCGGCGGTGACTCCGGCGGTTCATAGGGCGAGCGTTCCGGGGGATTTAGCTCTTGCGGCGGAATTTCCGGTGCTGGCGGAGTGGTATCTTGCACTGGTACGTTCGGTGCCGGCGGCGGAGCTGGAACGATCGTTTGCACGGGTGGCGGAGCCGTCGTCTCCGGAACCGGGATTTTTTTCCACACATCCCAGTCGGGCCCGAATTGGCGCAAGAAAAGAAGCGAAAAGGAGCGGAAGAAGACTGGAACAGGCAACACAATAACGGTGCCAATGTAAGGCAATGATGCCAGACAACAGGTCAGGCACGTCACCAGGCAACCCACCATGATCCATCCGATCCAGAGCGCGATCATGAATAAAATGAAAAGAATGAAAGGAGCCGGTTCATCGAGAACCAGTTGCAGGAGACCGCGGGCAGCCTCGCCCGGCGAACAGCGCCGCGCATACATCACCGCCGGCGTGAAATAAGTGATCAGATTTACCACAACCGCGAATGCGACCCAGGCGAAAACGGCGATTGGCACGAGAACGAGCAGCGCCGGAGTGTTCGAGATGTGGTAATTCCGCCACAACATGATGGAACCGAAAACCAGCCCAGCTAACAATGCTACGACGGCAATCGAGGCGACCACCAGCACGATGAGAAAAAGGA
>QHPP01000047.1 GCA_003219125.1 Verrucomicrobiota bacterium | reverse complement strand
TCCGCCATCGGCGAACAGTGGGGATTTGTCGGCGGAATGTTTTTACTCGGTGCTTTCGCCTTGCTCTTGGTGACCTGCCTCTTTGTTGCTTTCTGTGCCGGTGATCAATTCGGACTATTGCTCGTCGTTGGAATCACTGCTCTCATTTTCACCCATATCTTTCAAAACATTGGGATGACGATTTCGATTTTGCCGATCACTGGCGTTCCACTTCCGCTCATCAGCTATAGCGGATCGTTTATCCTGATGATCATGTTCGGGCTTGGCGTTGTGAACAGCGTTTGGGTTCACCGCCGGGGCGACTTGCGCTAGAGTGAGCAGCGTTGCCTGCTCACCGATGACTACCGATTACAAGGTCAAACTCGAGATTTTCGAGGGCCCACTCGATCTCCTGCTTTATTTGATCAAGCGTGATGAGCTCGACATCTACGACATTTCCATCGAGCGCATCACCCGGCAATACCTCGAATATCTGCAGGCCTTCAAGGAATTGAATATCGAAGTGGCCGGCGAATTTATCGTCATGGCGGCAAACCTTCTCTACATCAAGAGCCGCAGCCTGCTTCCGGTGGATCAGCAGCCGCCCGAGGAGGAAGCGGAAGAGGACGACCCGCGCTGGGAACTGATCCGGCAGTTGATCGAATACAAGAAATTCAAGGAAGCCGCCGCGCAATTGCACGATCGCGCGGTCGGGCAGGAAAATATTTTCGTGCGTGGCGGAGTCTCCACCTCGGAGAGCGTGCGCCCGCTGCTTTTGGACGAGGTGGGAATTTTTCAGCTGATCAACGCCTTCCAAAACGTGATCAAACGAGTGGAAGCGCGCGAGGAATTGCAGCAAATTTTCGGCGAGAACTACACTGTCTCCGATAAAATCGAAGTGATTCTTGCCCGCGTCAGCGAGGGTGGAACATTGAAATTCTCCGAGTTGTTCGCCGAGATGGCGTCGCGCGTTGAAATCGTAGTTGCGTTTCTCGCGCTCCTCGAATTGATTCGCCTGAAGCAGGTGCGCGCTATCCAGCCAGGTCAGTTTGGCGAGATTGAGATTGCCGCTGCCGCCTGAAAATGCCGCGCGTTCTGATTGCCGGCTGCGGTTACGTCGGGAGCGCTGCAGCAAAGTTATTTGCGGCGGAACACTGGGAGGTCATCGGTTGGACGAGAAGCGAACAATCGGCCGGGCGAACACGGGGGAGGGCAATTTCGTTCTCCGCGGTGGACATCACCGATTTGGAAACCGTTCGCCGCAATAGCTTCGCGGCCGATGTGGTCGTGCATTGCGCTAGTTCCGGCGCCGATTCTTATCTCCATGTCTATCGCGATGGCATGGCCAATCTCGCTGCCTGTTTCCCGAACGCGCGAATCATTTTTACCAGCAGCACCAGCGTTTATCCGCAGCGCGACGGAAGTTCCGTCACCGAAGAGAGCGAAGCCGAACCCGATTTCGAAAACGCACAAATTCTGCGCCAGGCCGAGAAGATCGTCCTCGCCAACAAGGGCATTGTGTTGCGGGTGGCAGGCATTTACGGCCCCGGCCGATCGTTCTTGCTCCACAGCGTAATCAACGGAACCGCCGTCATCGGCGATCGCTTGGTCAATCAAGTGCATCGTGATGATGTCGCGTCGGCGATTTCTTTCCTCGCGCGATCTCGTGCCGTCGACCCTCCCCGAATCTTTAATGTCGTGGACGATACCCCCACGCCACGGGCCGAGATTTTGGATTGGTTATCGGTGCGGCTCGGGCTTCCCCTTTCAAGCTCCCCCCCGACCGCGAGGCCAAAACGCGGTCGTTCAAATAAACGTGTTAGCAACGCGAAATTGCGCGCTCTCGGCTGGGTTCCAGCGTATCCCAGTTATCGCGAAGGGCTTGACCGTTCGGTCCTTCCTGCCCTCGAAGGCGGCGAACTACGCATATAAAATCTGTCGATTCGGATCGGGCCTCGCTTGTTTCCGAGTGGATTGGCCGCTCCGCAAACGCCAGTCCGGCTCGGACCGATGCTGAAACAGCGGCTTCCGCCGCACATTCCTTAAAACGAGGTCCCAGTGGACTACCACGACTGCTCGATCCACCTTGAGGCAGCTGCGGGCGTGCTTCAGAAAATCGGCATGCTTGCTGCTAAAAAACTTCCCATGCGGGATATCAAGTTATCGGGGCGCGAAGCCGCTGTGGTGCGCGCGATTGGCTTTGCCGAATCGATGCTGGGCGCGGAGATTTTGGACTCAACCCGTATGGAACCCGAAGACGTGGGCGATACCCTCAACGGCCTGATTGCGGCCGGTTTCGTGGAGACAATTCCCTACGCCGAACAGGTTGACCTGGCCGAAATGCCTTCCACCGCGTTCGAGGTAAATCCAGCCTACGTCCACGAATTGCGGACCGCCATTTCTCGGCGCTAACCCGCATTTCGCTAGCCCGGCGAAAAATGCGACTGAAATGGCAGCTACTTCACAGAAGTAGCTGGGTTAGCCCAGCCTCTTCAACCAGTGTAAGCATTAATCCAAATCGTACGCATCGGAAGGCTTCTTGCACACATTCCAGCTCATTCGCCTCGAAGGGGCTGCTCGGCTTCCCGCCGAGCGGATATGAAATATCCGGGCTAAACCGTCGTCGGCATCGCCGGCTCACGCGCTCGACGTTCTCCGAAAAGCGAACGAATCACGTCTTCGATCGGCATTTCCTGCACGTTGATGTCGCTGATATCACACGCCTCAAGTAAACGGCGTGCCGTCTCGGTGACATGTGCCCGCGGCACCTTCAATTGCACCGAAACCGGAGTCTGCGCCACCACTTCGCCGAACTCGGTGAAATCGCGTTTCGACTCACCGGTAAAAGTCAGACTGATGACCTTATCGCCGGAGAAGCGGTCGATAATGGTATCGAGCGGGCCGTCGAAAAAAATCTTTCCATGATCGATAATCATCACCCGATCGCACAACTCCGCGATGTCCTGCATGTAATGACTGGTCAGGAGGGTGACGATGCGGTGTTCGGAATTATAGATGCGCAGGAATTCGCGCACCCGTTTCTGGCTAACGACATCTAGACCAATCGTTGGTTCATCCAGAAAAAGCACTTTTGGTTCGTGGATAAGCGCGCTGATCAACTCCATCTTCATTCGTTCGCCCAGCGATAGTTCGCGTACCATCACGTTCATTTTGTCCGTGACCTCGAGGAGCTCGCTTAATCCGCCGACCACTTTATTGAAACGCTCACGATCGATTCCGTAAATCGCGCGATTGAGCTCGAGCGATTCCTGCGCCGGCAGATCCCACCACAGCGCATTCTTCTGTCCCATCAGCAAACTAAATTGCCGCTTCATCTCGTTGCGCCGCTCCCACGGGACGAACCCGAGCACCCGCGCGTCGCCCGAGGTTGGATTCAACAGCCCGGACAACATTTTCAGCACCGTCGTTTTCCCGGCGCCATTTGGCCCAAGAAAGCCGACAAATTCGCCTTCCTCGATCTGAAAGCTCACCGCATCGGCCGCGCGTGTCTCGTCGTAACGCCGCCGCACCAGCCCCTTGATCGCCCCCCGCAGTCCGCTTTCCTTGCGATAGGTGCGATAGACTTTGGTTAATTCGCGCGCCTCAATTGCACTCACGGGTTCTGTCTACTTCTTACCGGCCTGCAAGGTAGGTGACTAATCCGGGTAACGCCAAACATTGATCTGCCTGATCCCGCGAACACCCAGGAAGGCCGTTTATATTGAAGTGTTGCATCTGCAACACGTAATTGTAAACTCGGCGTCGCGCGCTTGCACGGCCCTGACGGCTGAACTCGGCTAGGCCGCGCTCGATTTCGCCGCCGGTTTTTTTCGCAAAAGCGGCAGCACTTTTTCCACCAGCGCCTCCGCCGTGATGCCGTGTTTCTTGCGCAGAATTGGTACGCTGCCGTGCTCGATGAATTCATCCGGCCAGCCAATGCGCACGATCGGGGTATGAATTCCCTGCGAATACAAATGCTCCATCACCGCGCAGCCAAAACCATTGTGCAAAACGTGGTCCTCAACGGTACAAACGACTTCGACGCTCCGGGCAAAAAATTCGAGCGTCCCGGTGTCGAGCGGTTTGATCCAGCGCGGATTAATGAGCGCAACCGAAATTCCATTTTCCTGCAGTTTCTTGGCTGCTTCCTCCGCCACTTCAAACATGTTGCCGAGTCCGAAAATCGCGACCTCTCGTCCGTGCTGCACCACCTCGGCTTTTCCGATCTCGAGCAGTTTCGGTTCAGCTTTCGGTTTCGCGCCCGTGCCAGCGCCGCGCGGATAACGGATTGCAATCGGACCGGCCTTATAGTTCGCCATCGTCCAAAGCATGTCCACGAATTCATCTTCGTCCTTCGGCTGCATATGCACCCAGTTTGGGATATGCCGGAGATACCCGATATCGAACAAACCGTGATGAGTCGGTCCGTCGTCCCCGCTCAATCCGGCGCGGTCCATGCAAAGCGCGACGTTTAGTTTCTGAATTGCCATGTCGTGAATCGCCATGTCGTAGGCGCGTTGGAAAAAAGTCGAATAAATCGCGAGGAACGGCTTGAGTCCCTGCGTTGCCAGGCCGCAGGCAAACAGCGCGGCGTGCTCTTCTGCAATGCCAACGTCGAAATAGCGGTCGGGATGCGCCGCCTGAAAAAATCCCAGGCCGGTGCCACTTGGCATCGCCGCGGTGATGGCAACGATGTTTTTATTTGAATCAGCGAACTTCGCCAACGTTTTGCCGATTGTTTCGGAGTAAGTCGGCGTTGGAGTCGGCGCCGTCTCACCTGTCTCCAGTTTGTATTTGCCTAACCCGTGGAACTTGTCCGGTTTGGCGATGGCCGGTTCGTATCCTTTTCCCTTTTTCGTCAGGATATGCAACAGCACCGGTTCTTCCTGTGTTTTCAAAAACTCGAATGTTTTGATCAACAACGGAATATCGTGCCCATCGATCGGTCCGTAATAACGCAGCCCAAGTTCTTCGAAAATCACGCTCGGCACGAGCAAATTTTTGACCCCTTCCTCAAACTTGTGCGCGAGATGCACCGCGCCCTTGCCCGCAATCGCTTTGATAAACCGACGCGCTTTTTCGTGAAGCCCTGCGTACATCGGATGAGTGGTGATGGTGTTAAAATAGGAAGCGATAGCACCGACATTTTTCGCGATCGACCATTCGTTATCATTCAGCACGACGATAAAGCGCTTCGTCTGCGATTTGGCATTGTTCAGCGCTTCGTAACTGATGCCGCAGGTGAAAGCGGCGTCGCCTGCCACTACCACCACGTGCTGATCATCGGCGCCGCGCAAATCGCGTCCGACCGCCATTCCCAGCCCCGCCGACAACGCCGTGCCGGCATGTCCGGCGCCGTAGCAATCGTGTTCGCTTTCGGTGCGCAACAGGAATCCGTTCAACCCCTGGTATTGCCGCATCGTCCCGATGCGATCGAGACGGCCGGTAAACATTTTGTGGACGTAGCCCTGATGGCTGACATCGAAAACGAAGCGATCCTTCGGAGTGTTGAAAACGCGATGCAGCGCAATGGTCAATTCAACCACGCCGAGATTAGGCCCAAGATGGCCGCCGGTCTGCGAGAGGACCTTGATCAGCTCCTCGCGTACTTCCTGAGCGAGGTGTGGCAAATCCTGCTCGCCAATCGCCTTAACATCCGCCGGTCCGCGAATGTTGTCGAGTAAACGCCCTCCGTTTTTAGAAGAGTCTGACGTCATCGTTATCTTTTTCCTCCATTGAATCGTTAACGGGCGAGGCCGGAGGGGTCTCGGTCGCGGCAAAATCTTTCACTGAAGTTTTGCCGGCATGATCGCGGGTAATGATTTGAATCTTCTGTTCCGCGTGGGCGAGACGGTCCTGGCAAACTTTCACCAGTTTCATTCCCTCCTCGTAACGCACCAGTAAATCTTCCAGCAACATTTTTCCTGATTCCATCTCCTCCACGATTTTTTCCAGCCGCTCCATCGCCGTCTCGAAACTTGTTTCCGGTCTCTTCGCAGAACTAGCCATGGCAAACGTCCAATTAAGCATAGTGGCGCGGAGAAAAAAGCCCGACTTCCGTCGGCGCCGGCGGTGTCGGTGGTCTGCCCTGGCGAAGGATTTGCAACGCAGGCGAGCGAGCGCCCTGCGAGCGAGCCAACAAAATCAAGAAAACCGCAAGCTGAGGGTTTTCGTTAGAGATTTCCTCGCACGGGGCAAGACTGCTCTTTGTCCAGTTCCTGTTTCAAGATGAGAGCGCCCATCTCCCTTGCCCTTTTACGTTAACTTGCACTTACTCTCTTCCTCGGATCAGTGGAAAGAGCGAAAGTTAAAGTGTGCGTAGCTCCCGCTGTCGCTGGCGGCAGCGGGAATTTGCCGTAATAGATAGGGGTGAGGTCGCCGTGGCTGCTCATTGTTAGCCTGACAGTTTTCGCGAATAGCGCGCACGGGCAAGGCATGGCCCGCACCGGAGCACGGCGTAATCCGCCGATGGGGGCGCCAGTTACGTCGCGGCCGACGCGTAGTATGGGTAATACTACTCCTCCCGGCAACCGCGCCCAGGGCGTCCTGATCGATATGGACACGAATCTCGGTCGCGGCATCGCAGCCGAATTGAGTCAGGATTACAAGGAAGCGGTTAAATTGCTAACCCGTGCGATAGAAGAAGAACAAGGAGAAGCTATTAAAGTTGCTTTGGCCCGCCGCTTTCGCGGATTGGCTTACAAACATCTCGGCCGCCGCAATGAAGCTTTAAATGATTTCCTCGAGGTAATTCGGATCCAGCCGAAGCTTGATCTTGGCTACTACGACGCCGGCGTTATCTACAATCTAACGAATCGTTATCAAGAAGCGGTCGATGCGATGACACGCGCGATTGATTTGCGACATGATGATAGCGGTTTGGCGCGACGCAGAAGTGAACGCGGGAATGCTTACCTCCATCTGGGTCAATTCAAACGAGCGCAAGACGACTTCGTCGCCGCTGTGCGACTCGGCGCGCGCGACCCCGATGTGCTGAATAATGCTGCCTGGTTTCGGGCGACCTGTCCGGATCCCGCTTTCCGTAACGGGAAAGAAGCGGTCGACCTGGCTTCGCGGGCCTGCCAGTTAGATAAATGGAAGGATGCCGATCAAATCGACACTCTGGCGGCGGCGCACGCCGAGGCCGGTAACTTTGCTGAGGCCGAACGTTACCAGCTAAAAGCGCTCTCCCTTCTTTCGGCGGATGAGGCGCTTCGCTCCAAGTTTCAGGCGCGTCTCAAACAATATCGCGCGAAACAGCCGGTCCGGCAGGGGATCGGGGAAGGTTGATGCTTCAAGTTTGAGTTCGATGGGCATCGAAAATGACGAAGTTCGAATGGTTCGAGCCGGACTGGCATTGAACGACGAAGGAATGACGAAGACGGGCTGACGGTTGATAAGCAGTTTCGACGTTCGATTTTCAGTGTTTCCTCTTCCACTCCCTCTTATTCTTAATCGTATTCATATTCGTCCTCTGTCGATCGACGATGCCTCGATTCAAGCATTATCGATCACCGACTCTCCTCAACCTGAGAACGGATAACGCCTTCCCGCTTAGGCAATGCGGCTGAGCGCATAG
>QHPP01000046.1 GCA_003219125.1 Verrucomicrobiota bacterium | reverse complement strand
CCGGGCCCAGCGCGTTCGCTGATTCCCAGCGGTTCGAATAGACAAGGCCAGCCAGGCCTGGCCAGGAGGTTTTGTAGGTGCGCAGCGTGAAATCCCGATCACAACAAACCTTAGGCGAAATTCGCTGATAGCTCAGGAGCGAATCGCTTTCGCGCCGCAGCAGTCTGCACTCTGCCATATAAGGCATGAAGCTCGGATAGGCATCGACATCCTCGATGACTTCGCATACCGCACGGCTGGGCGCAGCGATTTCGCCCACGGCTTTGAATTCTTTTAAGGAAGAGCCGGAATGGGGTCGGCTGTAAATCGTGACGCCGTTGCGCTCGGTTGCCAACTTCCAGCTATCGTTGCCGTCCGCGGATTTGGCAGGCTCGGCCGCGAGGCAAACTATCGAGACGAGAGCGAAAAAGAATATTGGGACAATTCGCTCTTTCATTAAACTCCGGTGTTTTCGCGCGGCAATGATCTTAAATTCTTAGCTAAGTATCTGCATCAGTCACCTCAATTTTGTGACGAGTAGACACGAGCAAAGCTCGTGAGTTGTAAGTTATTTGTTAACGGTTATCAGGTAAAAGCCGCGCTCGCTCAATGAAATTCGATCGTTGCCTAAACTCGCTTACCGCTCCCCTCGCAGCTAAATGCCAGTCCGGTTCGGACCTATGAGATCATTGGAAACGACCACGAATGCGGGATAGTTTGCGGCATTCCTGATTACTGAACATGACAGAATGGGATGCTGCCGAATATTCGCGCCGTTCGTCGCTGCAGGAAACGATGGCTCAGGAAGTACTCACTCTGCTCGATCTCAACGGTTCGGAGCGAATCCTCGATGTCGGATGCGGCGACGGGAAAATCACAGCAGAAATCGCTTCTCGCGCTGCGAAGGGCTCGGTCATGGGGGTCGATCCTTCACGAGACATGATTAGCTTCGCTCAAGGCCACTTCGGTCCGACAACGCTACCCAACCTTCGATTTGCAGTGGCGGACGCTCGTCATCTGCCTTTCAAGGACGAGTTTGATTTGGTGGTTTCTTTCAATGCTCTGCACTGGATTCCGGACCAACAAGCCGCGCTTAGTTCCATACGCTCCACCTTGATTTCGGGTGGTAAGGCACAGCTGCGCATGGTATCAAAAGGTGCGCGCAAGAGCTTGGAAAATGTAGCCGAAGAGACTCGTCGAACGTCGAGATGGAACGCTTACTTCCAGGATTTTGACGATCCTTATCTGCATCTGACACCGGAAGAGTATTCGGCCGTGGCAGAGCGCAGTGGTTTCCGTGTCCTGGGCGTTTCTACCAAAGATCATGCGTGGGATTTCGGCTCGCGGATGGCATTTTCCGGTTTCTGCGCGGTTGGTTGCGTGGCATGGACGAGCCGGTTACCAGCGGCAGAACGAACGGACTTCATCAACGATGTTCTTGATCGCTACCAACTAGTAGCCAGCTGCGACAGCGGAGAACAGAATACCTTCAAATTTTACCAGATGGATATCAGCTTGCTCGTAATCTGACCAAACCGTTGAATTGCTTCGCGGATGTTGAGCTTGGAGCTGGGAAGCAAAAGCTGAGATGCTGAAATAGCAAAGGAGAGAACTCGAAGCTAAAGGATGGCAAGACAATTCAAACCGGTGCGATTTTTTGTAATGATGGCAACGGCGGCGTTGGTCGTGGCCGGCGTGGCGGCGTTCTACACTCATCGATTTGAACATGATGGCTCAGAAGTATTTCAAGCAGCAGGGATCGGGCGAACAAGAACGTTGGGACCTGGCTTTTGAGAATGGATACACGGACGGATTCAAGAAGACGCATCATCGCAAGTGAATCGCCACTTTGTTCGGGCCAGCGATTGAAGCATTGCATTTGTGTTCGACCATCAGTGGATAGAGATCTGAACTGTCTGCAATGAACCCGCCACCTTTACCCGTTCGGAAGCGCTTCCCCTGGATTCTCTATTGGATCATTCTTGTCCTCATCGTTCTGCTCGCGCTTGCTCCGGTGGGATCTGTGGTGGCGTGTGGTTTAATCGCTAACGCGCACGGCTGCCAGGTGGATGAAGGTTCGGTGCACTCCTGCGTGATCAATGGAAAAGACTATGGGCAGCTGCTTTATACCCTCGGTGTGATGGGCTGGCTAATGCTCGTCACTCTGCCAGCCGGGGTATTCGCATTCGTTCTTTGGCTGGTTGTTCTTATTATTCATCGAACAAATTGGCGAAGGCACGCCGCGAGTTAACGGAAGTTAGAGGCAAGGGATGGGAAAATGCGAGGCGTTTTAGTTATCAGTCTATCAATTTAGCAGTTAGTGAGATCCGACAAGGAGCAGGAACAAGCAGCTCATGGTCGATGGCTACCGTTAGCCCTGACGAGTGAACTTCATGGTCCAGTTTGTCTCCCAGGTCTTGCCGCCGTCGGCCGAGAATGCCTGCTCCCAGCGGCAGGAATCCGAGGAGTCGACGTTCCAGATGAAACGGCTGAAAATGTGTCTGCCTTCGAACACTTCCTGCGAATAGAATTCCCCGCGCGGACCGTCGAACTTGCCGACCATTGGCACGTCCATTCTTCCGGGGTGGCTGCTGGCCGCCCAATAAATGCTCCACTCGCACGTCACCGGATTGTAGAGACGCACCGTTACTGCTTGAACGTGGCCTGACGCGCGATCCATCATGAGTTCGTCCATGTTGCCAAGCCCGCCCAGAATGGACCGCACCTTACCAGTGCCTTCGAATTCTTCCCATTCCGCGCACTCTTTTAGCCGTTCTTTTAGTCGCCAGTGTTGGATTTTCCAATTGCCAATAAGAAAATCGAAATCCGTCCGGCCATCGCGTTCACCAAATTCGTTAGTGATCGATTGGTTCATGTGCCGGCAGCGTTGGTGAATCAGCCGCGTAATTGCGACCGGGTAGTGGGGGACAGTTTCAATACTTCCGGCGTTCTTTTCAGACAGCGCGTCAGTGCGGTCGAGATTTCGCCGCGCCACTGTTCCGATTGCGAAAGAGCAGCCACGTAATTGTCGTAGGCCACCAAATCCGGAAAGGTCGAGAACCAGACAAACACATTCTCGCCCGCGCGCACTGGCAAAGCTGGGAAGGTATTTTCGCTATTTTCCGTCACAAAACAGGCACAAATTGTCGCTCCCAGGCTTGCCGCTACCGGCCGGAGCGTACGCTCAAAAAAGTTGATAAAGTCAGGCGCGACCGGACTCGCAAAATAATAAATCGTCGCAACGATGAGGCTCGTCGGCGCTTCATCCGATCCAACAGGAGGTCTCTTCAAATTTTCGAGCGAGAATCCGGATGTCGGACGTGCTGGGCGTAGTAATAGGACGTTGTCAGAGTCGATCATCGTTTCGTTGGCAGCTTCCCGGTGTGTTTTCCAAACCGGCCCGCCGTAAAAATCAGTCAGTGCTTTTGCACGCGAAGTCATATCACGGAAACCTCGGAGCCAAACGAAACGATCTGGATGATCAAGGTCTCTAAATTGACCGATGATTCTCATACCGGCTGCCTCCTGGGTTTCGACAAATTCGCGATCAAAGAGATCAATCAAGACATCACGTTGCCCAGGGTGAAGAGTGTATTGCCTCAACTCGACGACAGGACAACAGAGTGGCATTTGTCTTTCCCGGTTGGTTTCAGTCATGCCTCTGCTTTCCTCTAGCTTCCAAGGGAAGTGCAAGTGTTAATGTATAAATGCAGGTAATTACCCTGGGCGCTGTAGGCGGGCTTCGGCCAGATCGATATCACGTTGGATACGGCGCAAGGCTTGGTCGTTAATAGCTTCTTCGTTGCGCAGGGCGAGGACGGTGTCACGCTCGGTTCGCAACGCTTCCCGGGCTAGTTCCTCAAAGTCCTCCGAGAACAATCGCCTGACGCTTTCTTCATGCGGAACTTCACGGCGCAGTTGCCTAATGCGGTCGGTGTATTCAGAACGAAGGCGTTCCACCGTCTCGTGCCGGGCCCGATTCGACGATTCGATTGCCTCAAGACGAGCCAGGGCTGCTTCGTTGGCTTTCAAACGCGCCAGTCTCTCTTCTTTTTCCGTGACGTGATCGTCCACAACTCCGAGCCAACGAACGAGAGGCGAAAGCGTGAGTCCTTGCAGAACGAGCGTCGCAAAGATGACGCAGAACGTGAGGAAAAGAATGAGGTTGCGGCCCGGAAATGGCTCGCCATTGGGCAGCAAAAACGGAATCGCCAGCGCGCCCGCTAGCGAATCGGCCCCGCGCATTCCGATCCATGCGATCAACGCGGTGTGTTGCCAGGGAACGCGGTTTTTACGGCGGGCCTTTCGACTGAATTGACGTGGCAAATAGTTAGCACTGAACATCCAGACAAAACGAACCAGGACGATGACCAAAACAACGATGATCGCCAGCTCGACCACCCGTGTCGCCATACCGGGAGCGAGCGCGTTCATGACTTGCGGCAGCTGCAGGCCGATGAGCATGAAGAGAACGCCGTTCAGAATGAACGTGACCATTTCCCAAACCGGCAGCGCCTGTAGTCGCATACGTCCGCTCAAAATACGTGGCGCGCGCCAGCCGTAATAGATACCGGCAATCACGACTGCGAGGATGCCGGAGACATGCAGCATTTCACCGCTGAAATAAGCGACGTAGGGAGTAAGGAGGGAGAACATGGTTTGCACTGGCGGATCGTCCAAACGCTTTTGCACTTGTGTGGCGAGCCAGCCGACCGCGAGACCAACACAGATTCCGCCCGCGGCCACGAGCAGAAATTGCAAGCTCGCCTGTGACAGAGAGAAGGCTCCGGTCATCACCGCCGCGACCGCGAAACGGAAGGAGATAAAAGAGGTGGCGTCGTTGATCAGGCTTTCGCCTTCGAGAATGACAATAATCCTGCGAGGTACTCGTAAATGTTGCGTGACCGCCAATGCTGCTACTGCATCGGGGGGCGAAATAATTGCTCCGAAGACAAAACCGACAGCCAAAGGCAACCCGACCAGATAGTGCAACAGGTAAGCCGTAGCCGTCATCGTTAACAAAACCAAAACGATGGCGAGCGGGAGAATTTGGCGAAGGTTCGCCCGGAAATCTCGCCAGGAAGTGTAGACAGCTGCGGGATAGAGCAGGGGCGGAAGAAATAAATTAAAGACCAGCTGCGGATCGAGCTGAATCGCAGGAAGGCCGGGGACGAGAGCGAGACCGACACCACCGATGGTCAGAAGGATGGGATAGGGAACCCGGATTTTGCGGGCGACGATCGCCAGGAGGGCTACGGCGACGAGACAAATGAGGATTAATTCGGTTTTGTCTACCATACGTTTGATGGCGCGGGAGATTCGCTGGAATTAGATCAGACGTCCAGATCAGAGATCAAACGAGGGGAAAATGACGACGCACGAATGGTCCGAGCCGGACTGGCCTTGAATGGCGAAGGAATGACAAAGCACGAATGAAGAACTCATGCTCATGCTGATAATCGTAATCGAGGTCAGTGATCAGAGAAGTGAGAAATCACTCCCTCACTTCTTACCCGGCTTGATCCGGTGCGTTTTTTTGTTGCGCAAACCGTCGCGCGAATGTTCCAACTCCAGCTCGCCCTTCGGTTCTTTGTGCAATTTTTGCGGCACCAGATCGCCCACCGGCCCTTTCGCGATGGTCGTTCCGCCATCCACCGCGTAGAGAGCGCCGGTGATATAGCTCGCTTCGTCCTACGCCAGAAACGCGTAGACGTTTGCTACCTCTTCCGGCGTGCCGCGCCGCGCCAACGGCACCGCCTGGATCAAACCCTTTTCCATTTCCTTGTCCATCGGGCCAGTCTCTTTGTGGGTCCACGCGGTGTCGATTGGTCCTGGGCAAACACAGTTCGCGCGCACTCCATTTTTCGCCTGCTCCACTGCCACACCGCGCATGAAAGCGTGCATCCAGCCTTTCGTCCCGCCATACGGCGTATTTTGTGCCAGACCAATCATCCCCGATTCCGAGCCAGCCGAAATGATATTGCCGCGGCTCTTTTGCAAATGCGGCAGCACGAAACGCGTCATCATGAATGCCGAGCGAATGTTCATCCGGATCGTTTCGTCGAAATCGGCGATGGGATAATCCTCGGTCATTGCGTTATCGAGAAAAACGCCGGCGTTGTTCACCAGCACATCGATCCGCTTGAATTTTTTGATGGCCAGATCGACGCACTCCCTAGCCGAATGTTCCTCCGAAATATCGCCGCCGAAGGAGACCGCCTCACCGCCGTTGTCACGAATCGTCTTCGCGACATCTTCGATTGGATCGTCCGGCAATCCGCAGACTACTACGCGAGCGCATTCTCGGGGCGAACTTATGCGCAATGGCTTCACCGATGCCGGTGCCTGCTCCGGTCACAATCGCCACCTTTCCATGCAGTCGTCCATGCTTCTTATCGGACCCGTTGCCGCCAAAAATTCGTATAGCCATACGAAATAAATTTCGCGGCCACGGCGATCATCGCGCGCACAAACAAATAATGCCGCACTCGCGACTAGAGAAATGACGTTCTTGTTTTTGCAAAAAGCCACTTCGCGCTCTCAACGCGAATATTTCATGTGAACAAGCACTTTTTCTTTCTATCGGTGGCATTCTTCGCTGCCTTCGCCATTTGTTCCGCCGCGCCGTTAGAGGAAGTGGCCAGTTTTCCGAATCAACAGCTCACTGGCGTCGGCGTGTCCACGAAATCGGGGCGCGTCTTCGTGAACTTTCCTTATTGGTCAGACGAGCATTCTCTCTCCGTCGCCGAAATTGTTAACGGCCAACCAAAAGCATTCCCGGACGATGAATGGAACAAGCCCGGGCCGCCTGGTTCACATTTCGTTTGTGTTCAGAGCGTGGTCGTGGATGACCAGGAGAATCTTTGGATTCTTGATCCGGCCGCACCGAAGATGCAGGGGATTGTCAAAGGCGAACCGAAGCTGGTTAAGGTCGATCTCGGCACCAACAAAGTCGTGCAAACAATTCCGTTCGGCGAAGACGTTGCCCCGGCCAAAAGCTATCTCAACGATGTCCGTATCGACATGGCAACAAGCAAGGCATTTGTGACTGAGTCGGGCAAAGGCGCCATCATCGTTGTCGATCTCAAGACAGGCAAAGCGCGCCGATTACTCGATGGCCATAAATCCACCCAACCTCAAAAAGAGGTGAAATTAGTGGTTGATGGTAAACCGTTGATCGAAGACCGAACGAAAAGCCCGCCTCAGATAGCCTGCGACGGAATCGCGTTCGACGCGAAAAACGGCTATCTCTATTACCACGCGCTGACCAGCCACACCCTCTACCGGATCAAAACGAATTATTTAATCGACGAAAGATTTTCCAAGAGCGATCTGGAAGCGAAAGTTGAAACCGTCGCGCAAACACCAGCACCCGATGGCATGCTGGAAGGATCGAATGGAGATATTTACCTCACCGATATCGAACACAACGCGATCGTAAAATGGAGCGCAACTGCGAGCAAGATCGAGACTATTGTCATTGATAAACGCCTTCTTTGGCCCGACACCATGAGTTGGGGAGTGAATGGCGATCTTTACGTCACTGCGTCGCAGATCGAGAACATGCCGCGGTTCAATAATGACAAAAATACGCGCACCGAACCTTACAAGCTTTTCAAGGTTACAGGTATCGGAACCCAACCTTGAGTAGGTCTTTGGAGACGTTGGCTAGTTCGCCATAGATAGCGAGAAAGCTGAAATCGAAAGTTCGGTTCATGGTAAGATTGCCTGCGGCTTACATGAAGGACACGATTCACACGAGAGAATTTTCGATCAACGATTACGATGCCGTGGTTGAGCTGTGGAAGCGAGTTGAAGGGCTCGAGATTGCGGAAGGCGATGACAAAGAAAGCATTGTGCGGTTTCTTACCCGGAATCCGGGGCTGAGTCGGGTCGCAACCGATGGATCGGCGATCGTGGGGGTGTCGTTGTGCGGCCATGATGGCCGGCGTGGACATATTTATCATCTCGCAGTCGATCCGAAGTATCAGGGAGTCGGACTGGGCAAGCGTTTAGTGCAGGAATGCTTTTCTGGATTGCGGGACGCGGGAATTCAGCGGGCGATCATTTTGGTCGCTAACGATAATCCTCGCGGACGCGAGTTTTGGAGACGTTGCGATTGGGAAGAGCTTTCTGGCGCGCTCGCGATGGGGAAGGATGTGTGAGGCGGCTTCGCCGCCAATGACGAAGCAGCGACGTGATTCGTTGAAACGTTAAATGGTTATATTGTTACACGAGAGAAAAGGGTGAGCGATGAGAAGTGATGCCTCAGTATGCGCCTGAGAAAGACAAGTTGCGCCACCGCGCTTTAATGCTCATTTCGCCGTCGTGACTAAGGCCCACGAACTTCGCCTCGCCAAGGGTATGGCGCGTCTCGGGACTGAGACTGCGTTTGAAGTATTGGTGAAGGCGCGAGCGCTGGAGGCAAAGGGGCGCGATATTGTTCATCTAGAAATTGGGGAGCCTGATTTCGATACCCCGAGCAACATCATTGAGGCGGCGACCGACGCGCTGCATAAGGGTTTCACTCACTACGGACCTTCAGCCGGGCTGCCGGAGTTGCGCGAGACCATCGCTCAGTACGTCAGCGAGACGCGCCGGGTAAATGCAACACCCGAAGAAGTGGTCGTTGTTCCCGGCGGCAAGCCAATCATCTTTTTCAGCATCCTTGCGCTGGTGGAAGACGGGGATGAAGTCATTTACCCGAATCCGGGATTCCCGATCTATGAATCTATGATCGACTACGTCGGCGCGAAGCCCGTCCCAATTCAGTTGCGCGAGGAGTTGGACTTCCGGCTCGACATTGCCGAATTCGCGGAGCTGATCAATGACCGCACGAAGCTGATTATTTTGAATTCGCCGCAGAATCCTACCGGTGGCGTGCTCACGAAGAATGACATCGACGAAATTGCGCGCGCGATCGGCGATCGCAACCTCATGGTGTTGACCGACGAGATTTACAGTCGCCTGATCTTCGAGGGTGAACATCACTCCATCGTGTCGATCGATGGCATGAAGGAGCGCTGCATCCTGCTTGATGGTTTCTCCAAGACCTACGCCATGACTGGTTGGCGAATGGGCTACGGAGTGATGCGCGCCGACCTGGCGACACACGTTGCTCGCCTGATGACCAATTCCAACTCCTGCACCGCCAGCTTCACTCAAGTCGCCGGCATTGAAGCGCTGCGCGGACCGCAGGAGTCGGTCGAAGCGATGTGCGCTGAGTTTAAAAAAAGGCGCGACCTTATGGTCGCTGGTCTAAATAAGATCAAAGGTTTTTCCTGCCGCTTACCCAAAGGCGCGTTCTATGTTTTTCCCAACATCAAGCAAACCGGATGGGCATCGAAGAAATTGGCCGACGCGCTGCTTGATCATGCCGGCGTCGCCGCGTTGTCGGGGACGGCATTCGGCGATTTCGGCGAGGGCTATTTGCGGTTTAGTGTGGCTAACTCGATCGAAAACATCGAGAAGGCACTCAATCGGGTGGGGGACTGGGCGAAGAAAAATTTGTAGGGAGCGCGGCACGGGCTCGGTTATCAGTTGTTGGGGGAATAGAACCAGAGAGCGCGCGGACCAGTGAACCTGAATCGTGACGAGCTTTTGGGCGGCGGCTCCGCGGCTCGACGGAGTCTTGCCCTACCAATACGTTCTCGCGAAAATTTCTATTGGTAGGGCGACGCTCGGCGGAGCCCCAAGCATTCGGCAAGATCGGTGGTTGCCACAGTAAGCACACACTTCCATTCTTCCAGCATGACTGAGAAGAAACGCATTCGCGTGTTTGCTACCTCTCGCATTGGCGATCCGGCGGAGAATCGTTTGCGCGAGCGCGGTTACGAGCTCGAGGTATTTCAAGGACCCGAGGCGCCGCCAAAGAAGTTGATTATCGAGAAAGTGAAGAGCGGGATCGATGGGTTGATCACCACGCTGCGCGATCCGATCGACGCGGAGGTCTTCGAAGCGGGGAAGGACTCGCTTAAAGTCGTGGCGCAGATCGCGGTCGGCTTCGACAACATCAACCGCGCTGACGCTAACAAGTACAAGATCCCATTCACTAACACTGCCGATGTTCTGACCGAAGCGACGGCCGAGTTCGCTTTTTTCATGATGGGCATGCTGGCGCGCAAGATGTGGCAGAGCGAGCGTTTGGTTCGGGAACAGAAGTGGCCGTCGTGGCATCCATTCCTGCCGTTTCTTGGCGACGAAGTGACGGGCAAGACCATCGCAATCATTGGCACGGGACGCATTGGGTTGGCGATGATCAAGAAGTGCTCGGGCTTCGACATGAACATCCTTTGCTACGACCCGGCGTATCATAACGACAAGTATATCGCCGCCATCCAGGAATTGATGGACCTCCGCTATGCCAGGGAGGTCCAGCAGGAGAAAACTTATATTAAGTACGTGGGGTTCGAGGAGGCACTTGGCGACGCCGATTACGTGAGCATCCACGTGCCGCTGTTGCGCGAGGGGGAAACCGACAAGCCAACCTATCACCTCATCAACGAGAAGACACTCAAACTGATGAAGCCGACTGCGTACTTAATAAATAGCTCACGCGGTCCGGTCGTAGATGAGAAAGCCCTCGCCCAGGCGCTAGAAGACAAAGTCATCGCTGGGGCGGCGCTCGACGTCTTTGAGAAAGAGCCGTTGCCGCCGCATTCGCCGCTTCTTGATCCGGAAATCGCCGATCGCGCCCGGCTGTTTCATCATTTCGCCAGTGGGGCGCAAATCACGCGGCTGTCGGTTGATCCCGAAAAAGGGATGGCTGGGCGCACGGTGCAGGCCGTGATCGATGTGCTGGAAGGGAACTACGGCGGAGACCCGACCAGTATGCCGTACGTGGTAAACAAGGAAGCGTGGGCGTTGTCGCCGTGATTCGTTAAAACGTTAAATCGTTAAATCGGTTCCACAGAGGATAGAGGACACAGGGGGAAAATGACGAAGCGCCCGCGTTCGCCCGGCTACGGCGTGGCAAGCGAATGATGAATGATGAACCGGATTGAAACTCCGCGGGTTTTCTCTCATCCTGGGTCCCGAAGCGTAACATGAGCATTTATCGGCACATCCCGGCTCCGCCTCTCAACCAATATGTGGAT
>QHPP01000119.1 GCA_003219125.1 Verrucomicrobiota bacterium | reverse complement strand
TTGTAGTAAACCCTCCGCGCGTCGCACGGCTGCATCGCTCCGCTCGACAATGTTTCTCCCTTCCAGAACTTCGCGGATGGCATCGACTAGCATTTCCTTACGTTGATCCATCGCAAGGGTCGTTAGCTGCAGCACAAATTGCTCGCCGTATCGATCGAGAATGACGCCGGGCAATCCGTCGCTCTCGCTCCAGACGACGCGATGCAGTTGGGGATTTACCTTCCGTCGCTCACGATATTCCGCCGCCTGCGCGATTCGTCGTTTGAAGAAATCGAGATCGAGATCCTGCCGCCTGTGAGAATAACGCCGCGCGACAATCTGCGATTTGGAGTTCCACATCGCGCTCCCGAGCATTCGATCGTGCCCGTCCTTAATCGAAATAACGTCGCCATCGGCCGGGTTACCGAAGACCTTCAGCACCTCGCTGGAAAAAACCCAGTCGTGTCCGTGCAAAATCCGCGCTCGCGGTCGAACCACAATTCCAGCCATCGCGGCAACTGTAGGGCAGCCGTGTCGGCTGCCAACTAGTAGCGTCCGCCTATTGCGGTTGTAGCTGCCGCCGTCTCCGGCGGCAGAAGCTACAAAGGCAAGCGGGAGCGCTTGCCCTACAAACGTGAGCGCTACTATCGTCAGCTATGCAAGCGCTACGTGAAATTGAGCTGCCTGAAATTAAAAAACTGCGCAGCGGAAAAGTACGTGAAGTCTTCGACCTCGGCGACAACTTGCTCTTCGTCGTGACCGATCGTCTTTCCGCCTTCGATGTCATTCTGCCCGATCCCATTCCGTATAAGGGAGCAGTCCTGAATCAAATCTCCGCTTTCTGGTTTCAAAAACTCGACTTCGCCAAGAATCATTTCATCACTTCGGATTTCGATGAGTTCCCGCAATCGTTGCGTGGATTTCGCGATCAGCTTGCGGGCCGCTCTATGCTCGTGAAAAAAACGGAGCCTCTCACGATCGAGTGTGTGGTGCGCGGTTACCTCGCCGGTTCCGGGTGGAAGGACTACCAGCAAAACGGGTCAGTCTGCGGCGTGAAGTTGCCGGACGGTCTTCAACTGGCATCCAAATTACCGGGCCCGATTTTTACCCCATCAACCAAGAGCGACGTCGGTCACGATCTGAATATCGATCTCGACCAGGCAGGTCGCATGATCGGCGCCGAACTGACCGAGCTGGCGCGCGATCTCAGCCTCGAAATCTACCAGGCGGGAAGCGAATACGCCGCCGCTCGCGGAATCATTATCGCCGACACCAAATTCGAATTCGGCAAATTAGGCGATGAGTTGCTGCTGATCGACGAATGTCTTACTCCGGATTCCTCCCGTTTCTGGCCGGCCGATGGATATCGCGTCGGCATTAGCCCGCCGAGTTTCGACAAACAATTTGTGCGCGATTATCTGGAGACACTGGACTGGGACAAAACGCCGCCCGCGCCCCATTTGCCGCGGGAGATCGTGGAGAAAACGAGCGCGAAATATCGCGAAGCTTTTTCGCGCCTCACCGGTGCCGAACTCACTTGACCTGCCATGAAGCTTGACCGCCGCAACGCGAGCCACGGACTCGCTTCCTCTTTTCTGTCATCCCGAGCGAAAATGCCAGTCCGGCTCGGACCGAGGGACCGCGCGTTATCCAACTCTGGCACACACAAGCTCCCTTGGACTCACAATCCACGCTCGTGAGGTCCCTCCCCCGAAAGCATACCGGGTTCGGGATGACAAAAGTGAGTCAGGCGCGTAACAGGTCGCTCACCAGCGATCGTTCTTCCTTTAGTTCGTTTACGCTCGCGTCGATTTTTCCGCGACTAAATTCGTTGATCGTGACATTCTGTACTATTTGTGGCGTTCCGCTTTTCACGCGCACCGGAAACGAACAAATCAGACCTTTCTCCACTCCGTATTCGCCACTCGAGCAAAGCGCCACACTGTGCCAATCGCTCTCCGGCGTGTCGGTTATCAATGAACGCACCGTATCGACCACCGCGTTTGCGGCAGACGCCGCCGACGATAAGCCGCGCGCCTTGATAATGGCGGCACCGCGTTGCTGCACTGTTTGGATAAATGTTTCCTTCAACCACTTCTCGTCACCGATCACTTCATTTGCTGCCCGACCGTTAATTTTTGCGTTGTAGAAATCCGGATACTGGGTGGCGGAATGATTTCCCCAAATCGTCATGTTCGTTACCGCCATGACTTCAACGCCGGCCTTGTGCGCGAGTTGCGCTTTAGCCCGATTTTCATCGAGCCGAGTCATGGCAAACCAGCGATCGGGTGGAATTTGTTTCGCGTTATTCATCGCAATCAAACAATTGGTGTTGCACGGATTTCCAATAACCAGACTCCGCACATCGGCCGCCGCGTTCTTTGCAATCGCCTGACCCTGGCCAATAAAAATCTTGCCGTTAATCCCGAGCAAATCCTTTCGTTCCATCCCGGCCTTGCGCGGCACACTCCCGACCAGCAGCGCCCAATTCACGTCGCGAAATCCTTCGTCGAGATCTGCCGTCGGCGTGATCGATTTCAGCAAAGGAAATGCGCAGTCGTGCAATTCCATCACCACGCCCTCGAGCGCGCCGAGCGCGTTTGGGATTTCGATTAACGACAATGCGATTGGTTGATCCGGGCCGAACATGGCGCCGGAGGCAACTCTGAAAACGAGCGAGTAACCAATCTGTCCGGCCGCGCCGGTGACAGCCACTTTAATGGGAGAAGTCATGCGTTTTGTTTAGCGCAGTTTGGCGCGGTGTCATCCCGAGCCGCGCAGACAACGCCAGTCCGGCTCGGACCGAGGGACCTCACCGATGAAATAGTCGTCACGCAAGCGGTCGCGGTTGTTGAATCGAAGTGTCTGCTCATCGATCATCCGCTAACGCAGCCTGTTTTCGCGAGGTCCTTCGCTCCGCTCAGGATGACGACTCGCGCGTTCGACCGCTTTTCTCCAGTAGCTCCCTAATCAATTTCATTCGTCGTCGAATCGTCGGGCTCTCGCGCAATTGCGAAATCGTTTTCGGCAAACGCCGCGTCCAGTTTGTTGCCGCAGCCGTGCCGGGAACGTTGAACCGATCCTTTCGCGCGAGGAGATCGGTGATCATCACCATCGCAATCCATGAGTTGCTGCTGAACAGCGCGCTCATCATCGCCGGATAAAAATCGCGCTCGTATTCGAGGCCTTCCCGCGGCCCAATGCCGGAAAACTGCGCGATCTTGAGCAAATCTTCCTGCGCTTGCTCCCGGGTCGGCGCTTTTTCGTCAAGCGCTTCCGTCCACAATTCGCGAATCGGTTTGTGATCGTGGGTCGCATAAGTCGTGACCGATAACCGCTCAAACTCGTTTCCGGGCGTCATTCGCCCGTGCAGAAATTCCCACTGCGGAATCTTGAATCCGGCGATCCCGAGCGATCGCAAGTTTGGTCGCACATATCTCGGGACCGTGCCGAGGTCTTCCCCGACCACACGCGTGGCTCCGCTCTCGGCCAATACCATGCGCAGATACTCTTCGCCTTCGCGTCTGTTGGCTTCAGAATTTTCTGTCGACTCGTCATCGCGCGGCGTGAAATGAGGGAATCGCCCGCCGGTTTTTTCCAGCATTTGTGCCTGGGTTAGCGGGAGAAATTCCGCGTTTCTGTCCGGTCGCCACGGGAATGCGTAGATCCGATAAAATCCGAGCACATGGTCGATGCGGAAAATGTGGAAGATTCGTTTTATGCCGCGCACACGCTGGCGCCACCAGGCGAAATCCTGCGCACGCATCGCCGGCCAGTTATAAACCGGAATGCCCCAGTTTTGTCCCCACTTAATCGTGAACTCGTCATCTTTGAAATACGGTTCCGGCGGTGCGCCCCCCGACCAATCGAGATGGAAAATCTCCCGCTCCGTGAAAACATCCGCGCTGTAATAACTGATACCGAAGGGAATGTCGCCCATGAGAGCGACGCCATGTTCCCCGGCAAATCTCCTCAGCTCACGCCATTGCTCGTCCGCGATCCATTGCACGTAGGAAAAGAATTTTTCGCGCGTAGAAAACTGTGTTCGCATCTCTGTTGACTGTTCCGTCAGCCAGGAGCGTGCGGTTTGTGGATCGCGATGTTCCGGCTGCCATTCGTCCCACTTTTCGCTCTCGCTGTTTAGTTCCATGAGCACGCGAAAAAATGAATACGGTCTCAGCCAGCTCGATTCACCTTTGCAAAACTGTTCGAATGCCGACTCACGATTTGCAGTTGGGTTGAGTTGGAAATTCCTAAACGCACGCTCGAGTAACTCGCGTTTCAACTTCCGAACGCGTTCGTATTTAACCTGCCCTCGTCGTAGCGTGGTTAGATTCTCGTTGGCCGTCGCGCTCTCGAACGCCTCGTACGTCAGTTCCTCCGGCGAACCGGGAGCGAGTTGCAATGTCACCGGCTCGATCGCCATCGCGCTAATCGCGTTGTAAGGCGAATTATCGCGGCCGACTTCATTAATCGGTAGCAGTTGGACGACGCGAAAAGCAATCTCGCTCGCCCATTCGATGAATTCGCGCAACGTTGCGACATCGCCGATTCCGAGACCTTTCTCGCTTCGCAGCGCGAAGAGCGGGGTGAGGACGCCTGCGATCTTATCTTCCGGTCCCAGATTCATTCGTCATCCCGAGAGATACCGCCCGTCCGGCTCGGACCGGGGGATCCCGTAGCGAAACCTAAAAGCTAACATCGCGGGATTCCTCGATTTCGTTTCACTTCGCTCGGAATGACGAGGGGTAGCAACTCCGGATTTCGTCATTCATTCGTCATTCGAGCTTCGTCATTTTCTCTGCACTTCCCAGTCTTCCAGCAATTCGTTTGGAATTTCTTTCAGAAACCGCGAGGGCCTCTGAAATACATCACCGAATCCCGCATTCAATCGCATATGCGAATAACTGAGGTAAAGTTCGTCACGCGCGCGAGTGATCGCGACGTAAAAGAGGCGGCGTTCTTCTTCAATGGCATCGCGCGTTTCGAGCGAGCGCGAGCTCGGAAACATTCCGTCGGTCAACCAGATCACGAATACAGTGTGAAATTCCAGGCCTTTCGCCTGGTGCACCGATGACAAGTTAACGGCTTCGTTGTCCGCCGCCGCGTTCGGCGCCGGTTCGGCATCGACGTTGCTAATCAAGGCTAATTGCGACAGAAATTCCTGCGCGTCGTTGAACTGGCGGGCGAACGAGGCCAGTTGATTCAAGTCTTCGCGGCGCAGTTCGTAGTTGGTGAAATTCGCCTTCGCGTAATCGTCATAGATCGCTTCCACCACCGATACGATCATCGCGCTCGGCGGGTTTGGTTTCCCATTGGGAGCGATCTCGTCCAGCGTCTGCGCGAGTTGCTCCCACATTTTCCTGGAGCGGGTGCTGACGTTTAATTTGAGCAAGCGTTCGCCAATGCTGTGGCCGTGGTGGCGGGCCGCGGCCGCTTCTGTCGCCGGGGTTGTTGACTCCGGGCCGCGGTCAGCGACCGCGGCTACAGGTGCAGAATCGAGCGATTTTTCCCAGCCGCTCCATAGATTTTCCGCAATCTTGCCGCCGATTCCGGGCAGCAATCGCACCATGCGTTTGAATGCGACTTCATCGCGTGGGTTGGCTACGAAACGAATGAACGCGGCCACATCTTTAATGTGCGCCTGTTCGAAAAAGCGAATTCCGCTAGTGATTTGATACGGAATTCCGCGCCGCGAAAATTCGAGCTGCAACTCCACCGCGTGATAATGAGCGCGGTAGAGCACGGCAATTTCGTTTAATTCCACTCCTTCGTCGCGCAATTCCAAAACTCGTTGGGCCACAAATTGTGCCTGTTCGCTTCCGTCATTGAGTGCAATCAGCGCCGGCTTCATCGCTTTCGAGTCCCGCGTGGCGCTCAGATTCTTTTTGAACTGCTTGACGTTGGCTGCGATCGCGCTGTTCGCGACTTCGAGAATTTCCGGCACGCTGCGATAGTTCAGTTCGATCCTGAACACCTGCGCGTTTGGATAGCGCTTGGGAAATTCGAGAATGTTTTGAAAATTCGCGCCGCGCCAGGAATAAATAGATTGCGCGTCGTCGCCGACCACCATCACGTTCTGATGCTCCCGCGCCAGAAGGTCGATGAAGTCGGCCTGGATCTTGTTCGTGTCCTGATATTCGTCCACCAGAATGAATTGGAATTGCCGCCGGTAAAATCGCGCGATGTGTTCGTGCTCGAGTAGCATTCGCAGCGTTTTCTCGAGAAGATCATCGAAGTCGAGTGAGTTGGTCGCTTTCTTTTTTCGTTCGTAACGCACCTGCACGTCTTTGATTTGCTCGAGCAATGGCACGAAGTAGGGAAACTTCTCCGCGAGCAGTTCTTCCATCGGCCGCTCGGTGTTAACCACAAAACTGAAAATGTCTGCCAGCACGTCAGCCTTTGGGAAACGCATTTCCTTGGGATCGATCCCCGAGCTTGCCACCACCGTTGCGATCAAATCTTTCTGATCTTCGCGGTCCATAATAGTAAAACCTGACGAGTAACCGAGCGCGCTCCCGTGCCGCCGCAGCATCCGATTGCCGATGGAATGAAAGGTGCCGCCCCAGATCCCGGCTGCATCCACCGGCAACAAATTCGAAACCCGATCGAGCATTTGCCGCGCGGCTTTGTTGGTAAAAGTGAGCAACAGAATATTGCGCGCGTCCACGCCGTTTTCGAGCAAATAGGCGACGCGATAGGTCAGTGTGCGCGTTTTACCAGAACCGGCGCCCGCTATCACTAACAACGGCCCCGGGGGCGCCGTCACCGCCGCCAACTGCTGCTCATTCAATTCCGACGCGTAATCGATCGCCCCGCTAAAAGATGAATGCGTCCGTTGCAGGTGGTATTGGCGAGACATGGGAAAGCTACGCTCCGGTGACGAGTCGAGGCCTTCAACGGAAATTTCTGCGCAAGGCAGGGCGGTTCATCCAAACCGCCGGACGATTAGCGGCTCTACCTCACCCTCACTTTACACCAACCGGAGCGTCCGTGGTCGTCTAGCGCGGTGAGCTCGTAATCGCCCGGCGCGGATTTCCAGGAAAGGACGTCTGCGGCGTTGCATTTGCCGAGAAATGTTTTGCCTGCAAACCAGTAAACGTCGCGCACGTCCGCGTCCGCTTTTGCTCGTAGCGGGATCGCTGTTGCCGCAGCAAAGAGAATTTCGCTGTTGGGCAAAGGCGAGACAATTCGCGGAGAATTTCCCGAGCGGGCAACGAATTCGCTCGCTGTTCCGGGCAGGAATGGTGGTGGCGATCGGCGAGCGACCCCGGCGCGTTCGAACAATCTTAGCAAATCGTTTGGCCAGAATTCATAGGTCTCGCGCCGGATCTCGCGTGTGCCGTCATCTGTCGCGAGACGCAAGCCGGTCGCAGCGTCCACCAGCACTTCGCGGTGCACCTCACAGGTTTTGATCGGCGAGATTCCCGGAATAAACCAGCCTTCGACGCGATCATGGCAAAACGCGTTTGGCAGATCGCCCGACACTGCGCAAAACTCAAGTCGCTTCAAATTCGCGCCCTGCGCCGACGAATGCCGCTCGTTAGGCTCTGGCCAGTTCGCGCGCAAGCTGTCGATGATTTGAAAGAAAAGTGGCGCCGCCGCGCTGCGTCCAACAAATGCGCCGTTGGCGCGGCCGTCGAAATTGCCGATCCAAACCGCAAGCACGTAATGATCGAAAACGCCGATGGACCAGGCGTCACGAAATCCGTGCGACGTTCCCGTTTTCCAGTAAACCGGGGCGGAATTTGTGGCGTCGGCGCAATTCATTTCCGGCCGCGGCACGTTGCCGAGCATTTGCAAAGTGAGGAAGGAAGCTTCGGGCGAAAGAATTCGGAGGCCCCTTCTTGAAATCGGATCGCGTGAGGTACGACGCAGTGAGCGCAGTTCGCCATTGTTCGCGAGAGCGGCGTAGAGCCGCACTAGGTCTTGCATCGTTACTTCCGCGCCGCCCAGCGGCAGCGCGAGCCCGTAATAAGATTCCGGTTCAGGAAGCGGTACGCCGGCGCGTCGCAGAAATTCATAAAGAGTCGGACGCGAAAGTTGCGCGGCGAGCGAGACGGCCGGGACGTTGCGGCTGCGAGCCAGGGCGTCGCTGGCTCGAAGCGGACCAAGAAAATCGCGATCGAAATTTTCCGGATTGTATTCGCCAAAACTGCGCGGCGCATCCGCCAGCACGCTGAGCGGGTGAATGATTCCCTGTTCCATCGCCAGCGCATAAACGAATGGCTTCAAGGTGGAGCCAGGTGAGCGCGAGCTGCGCGTTCCATCGACCTGACCATTGATTTCTTTATCCCAAAAATCGGCGGAGCCGATTTGTGCGAGGACATCAAGAGTTCGGGTATCGACCAGGAACACAGCTGCGTTTTCAATTCCGCGTGTGCGAGTGGCTGCAACATAATCGGAAACGCGGCGTTCGATCAGGCGCTGCCTCGCCAGATCGAGTGTGGTCACAATTTCGCGATTCGCTTTATCGGTTTCCAGCACTTGTTGAACGAAGTGCGGCGCAAGGAACTCCGTGTTTCCTCGCGCCTGCGCACGAAACAAACGATTGGAGAATTCCGCGACATTAGGCAAAACACGATCGTGCCATTTGCGTTGCGCATTGTTCAGCAAACCGTTTTCGCGATTAACCAACAGAGCGCGACGCGTCGGACTCTGTGGAATCACGCTGAGTACGATCGCTTCCGGCCGGGTCAAACGCGCTGCTTGTTTGCCAAAGTAAATCTCGCTCGCGGCGTCCGCGCCTTCGATGTTCCGGCCATAGGGAGCGAGATTGAAATACGCTTCCAGAATTTCTGATTTCGAATAATGCCGCTCCAATTCCAATGCGCGCAGAATTTGCACCGCCTTGCCCGCAACGGTTCGCGTTTGCAAATGAAAACGCAGACGGGCGAGCTGCATCGTGATGGTTGATCCGCCCGTGCGCGCGTGCCGGGGCAAAATGCTTGTAACCGAGCGCAGCAGCGCCACTGGATTGATACCGGGGTGCTGCGCGAAATGTTTGTCTTCGAATTGCAACGTTGCCTGGATTAATTCCGGCGAGATGTCGCGCAGCGCAGTCTGCACCCGGAATTTCTGATCCGCGCTTAACGTCACCCGCAGGAGATTGCGGTTGCGATCGCGCACACATTGCGAAAACGAAATCCCATCGAGTAACGGCGGTTTGGGAAGCGCGAGCCAAACCAAAATGGCGCAAAAACTAATCATCACCGCCACACGGAACGTTTTCTTGAACCATCGACTTCGCAGTGCCGTCATCCCGAGCGAAGCGAGGAACCTCGCCCACCCCCTTTCCACACCCAACTTACAAAACGTGCTCTATCACCATTTGAGAGGTCCCCCTCTGCCTTCGGGATGACATGTGTTTTCCCTGCGCGCAGTCGGAAACTCATTCGGTAACGATGATTCTTCCGCCGACACCGCGGCCTTTCACCCCGCGATCGTACATTGATTGCGCGAACACCGGGGGAACAATGAACTCGCCGCGATTGCACGATTTAATGTCGTAATCGATTTGGAGGGCGGAGCGCGAAGCTGTGCCGAAGAAGACGGCGCGATCTTCGCGAACATCGACGTAATCGATTCCATGAATGGACAAGACTCCCGGTCGAAACGAAGAATCGACAACTTCAAATCCGCCGGGCAGCAGATCGATGATCGCGACGTTGGTGAGCGCGATCGGTTTCAAGCTGCGCATGTGTAATCGCACATGGACGGCTTCGCCCAGATGAGTTTCAGTTACTGCCCGATTGTTCCTGTCGAGCAATTCGCGATAAACTTCGAGTCCGTCCGCCAGCGCCTGATCTGGAACCCTTCGGTCGAATCCAGCTTCGATTACCTGGAAAAATGCGCCTGGACCGCCAATCGGGGTCGAGGCGCGGAAACGCAGCGCCTTTGCCTGGGCGAAAAAATCGGCGCGTTGTAAGACTTTCGTTCCGCTTTTCAAGCGTGTTTCCGTCTTGTTTTCGCGTAGCTCGACGATGCTCAGTTCGGGAAGGTTCTGCGCAACGACTTTTGAATAAGCTTTCAGCGCGGCAACAGCATAGGCAGCCGATAAGGTGTTGAATTCGCCTTCACCGATCGGATGCGAGATTTTTTCGAATTCCTTCGCTGAAATTTGGCGGAGTCGCGCGGGGAAATGCCGCGCCAGGATCGCGATATATTCTGAATCGGCTCCAAGCGGCTGACAGAAGTCGTTCCAATCAAAAATACGCGGATCGCCGAGCCGATACTTGGCAATCAACCGCTCGGCTTCCTCGTCCTGGTGCAGGAGCTTGAGCGCGCCCGCGAGGTAAACGCCGGTGACATCTTTTGACCAATCCGCGCGATGTTTGTCGAGATAATCGCGCAAGTTAAGAATGTAATTCGTGGTCACGACGCCTTCACCTGTGAGGACGTAGATGGCATAGGCCACGATTCGTGCGTCAGAAAAAGCCGACGGCTCGCGCCCGGCTAATGTTTGCAAGTTGCGCAAACCGGTCGTGAACATTTCCGATGGCGGCGGAAATCCAGCGGCCTTGGCCTGGCTGAGAAAATCCATCACGTAAACCGAAACGAAGCTGATGTGCGCACCGTTTTCCGGCGCCCAGTAACCGAAACCACCCTGATCATTTTGCCGGCGGCGCAAGGCAGTGAAGGTTTTTTCCAGTTGCGCGCTTACTTCCGCGCGGTTCAGGCCGAAATCGACTTCATCCGCAAGCAGCAGCCGGCAAAATGCGGCGCTCGTGATTTGTTCGCTGCAACCATGCGGAAAATTCTTCAGGTAAATATCGAGTCCGTGCGCCAGACCGAGCGGCAAGGCTGAAATCGAAGCCTCGAGCTGGCGAAAGTCCGGGAGAAGCGCCCGATCAATTGAAACCTCCGTGCTGGTGCTGGTGAAACTTCCGCTGCGCACATCGGTCATGTAGGGAACCGGTGGGCGAATGCTGAGCGTGGCACGCCGATGGACCTGCGCATTGCCGGCGCTGGCAGTGAAATTAATTTCACCCGAGCCGAGATGATCGTTTACGCGAAAACGGAAAATCACCGTTTGTTCTCTCCCTGATGCAATCCGCAATTTTTGAACCGCTGCGCCAATACCGGAAAGATGTGCCGACGTTGCCGTGCGCAATTCGATTTCCATCTCGGCTTCCAGGTTGTTTGCAACCGTGACACCGGTTTCGAATTCATCTCCGGGCGCGACCAGCACCGGCACGCTCGGCGTGATCACAAACGGTCCGCGAACCAAGGTTTCGCGCTCGGCCGACCCGGCGGCGTCATCCGAAATCGCAACCGCCATCACCTTGAGGATGCCGTCAAAAAAATCCGGCACATCGTAAGCGACTTCGCGCGGAGTCGGGTCGGCCCCGAGAATACCCGACCAAAACACCACCGGCTTTTCCGTGATGCGCTTGAACGGATTAAGCCGTTGAATGTCGCCGCCGCCGCCGAAGGCCGAGACCGAGCGGAGCAGGGAAAATTCCGGAATGATCAGATCGACGATTTGCGCGGTCTCGATCCCGAGCGCGCACTTGCGAAAGAAGAAGCCGATCGGGTCCGGTGTTTTAAAATCGGTGACTTGCAAGATTCCCTCATCGACCGCGAAGAGAACGATCTTGCAGGGGCGATCTGTCTTGTAAGAAAGGCGAAGCGGTTCTCCCGGCTTGATCGTTGGCGGCGCTTGCAGATCAAGGGCGAGGCGGCGCTTCTCGATGTTGGCGGTGAAATGAACGACGCCGTAACTGAGCGGACTAATTGAGATCTCTTTTTCGTTCAGCGCGCGAACGAACGCGACATTGATGTAACCGCTACCCTCAAAACCTTCCGGCACACGAATGTGTTGAATGCTGCTAGCGGTATTGGTTTGGAACCACGCATATCCGTAGATCTTATCGCGCTCGATTGTAATCAGCCCGCTGCCCGCATACGGAGCGGTGATACTGATCGCGATGTCGTCGCCGCTTTTGTATTGCGCGCGATCGACTTTTACTTCCAGCTCCGCATTTTTCTCTAACGCAGACGTAGCGCCGCCGTTTCCGACGATGCAATAACGCACCTGGCTAAGCCGTCGATTTTGATCGTCGCGAAGCTCAATCGCGTAGTTGCCTGGTTCGGAGGTAGGGAGCGCGTAATGCAAACCATTCGCCGAAATGGCGAGTTTCTCTGAATGCGCGAGCCGCTCTTTCAGCACCGAATGGTAAGCGAAGTTTCCGTTGTCTTGACGCGCCAGCACGGAGACATATTCCCGGGCGATGAGATTGAGAGTGACGTTTTCGACCGCGATGCGCTTGAGCTGCGGATCAACAGCGATGAAATCGAGAGCGCGCGGTTTGCTTGTTACAATGTAGTTCAAGTCGCCGTCCGCTTTTGCGCCAATCACGAATGGCAAATCCGAAACCAACGCGTTTTTCTGGATGGTAACGCTGCGACCGCCGTCCGCTTCAAATCCTTCCGCGACGAACCGCATGGCGTAAGTGGCATCGGCAAAGCGCTCCAGTTGCAGTTCGAATTCCGTGTGCCCGTCATTATCGGTTTTTTTCTCCCCCAGCTCGACTGATTGCAGGCGTCGTTCTTTTTTTTCCTCGAACGTGGGGTCGCAAAAAATGAAATCGCGAAACTCGGGAAAACTAAATCCGGCGGGTGAAAGATCGAGTTTTGCGGTAATGCGCCGGTCTGTGGCAGGCGTGCCGTACAAATTAGCCAGCAAGATCAATGCGCGCATTTGTTTCGGCCTGATCCAGCCATGAGCGCTTTCTTGGGAAAGTCGCGTCTCGATCTTCATTCGATCGGGCAAGAATTCTTTTACGTTTGCGACGGTGGAACCGAGAAGAGTGGAGCGCTTGTTGTTCTTGATCAGATAGGCATTGATCTGGTACGCCCCAGTCGGCGAGTCGTTGCTGGTTTGATAACTCAGCTCGAGGAAACCGGTCTCAGGTAAGGTGACTTTTTTCGTCTGTACCGGCAGATCGCGCGCGTCCAACACTTCGGTTTCGATCGGCAAGCCGGCAAGTTGCCCGCTCCAGTTGCGTTGTTTCACCACCAGCCCGGCGTGAATTTCGTCGCCTGGCCGATAAACGCCGCGTTCGGTGAAAATGAAAGCATCAAGATCTTCGGCGGAAAGATTTTGTGCGCCGTCGATATCGAAGCGCGAAAAATTCAGAACCCGATCTTCCCGTGCGTAGGGAATGAAAGCGACGTCGTCGCCGTTGCGGGCAACAAATGCGACGGGCGTTTTGTCGCGCGTCAGTTTCTCCACGGAACGAAATGCAGCGTGACCATCCGTCGCCGTTGTTTCCTTCTGCAATGCGATTCCATTCTTGCCGATGATCTCGACGCTGGCATTTGCGATCGGACGCCCGCTTTGAATGGACATCAGAAAAACATCGCAACTGCCGCTGGCACTTTTCTTCGTCAGAATTCCAATGTCGGTAACGAGAAGAAAACGGGTCTCCCGCACCGAAGGAATTACCTTGCGCTTGATCGGGTCCCAGCCGCGCGCCGTCAGGAAAAAGAGCCCGCGCTCGCTCCCGCCGTCGATTGGTTTGCGAAGATGCTCGGAAAAATCGAACGCGGAATAGTTCGCTTTCCATTTGTTTTCCAGGGCGATCGACTGGTGCTCGAGGGCAATGCGCGAAATGTTTTCCTGATCGAAAATTCCCGGATCCTTAAACCGCGGATGTTGGAATTTTCCCTCGGTCTGACTGACCAGATGGTTGATCTGATTGGTCGCGACGCGCGCGATTTCATATTCGATTGCCGGCAAACCGCGGGAACGGACTGATAGCTTGCGCTCGCCGCTCAATGCGAGCAGACCACCTCCGCCTTCAATTTGAATTTCGCGCGGCAATTGCGGTACCGGAATGACTGCGTTGTAATCGTCGACCAGCGGATAATCGCCGAGCGCGCGCACCCCTTTACTGACGCGAAGGTAAAGTTCGCCGTCGTCTTCAACCCGGAAGCGGAGAGCGTGTTGTTTGTCGTGCTCCTTCTCTGACGGTACGGTCGTGAACTCGACGCGTTTCGCAGCCGCCAGAATTTCATCAGAAACATCAGTCGCGCTTTGCCATTTCGATTTTACGCCGTCATCGGTGACTCTTTCGTCTTCGCTCGAATCTTCATCCGTTTCGCTTTTCTCGGGGCGGGTATTGCTGTTTTCCACATTTCGCTTTGGCAACAACCAAAGCTCCATCGACTTCGTCAGCTCGCGCGTCGCGATTGCCGCGGTCGTGTTCAGGATGATGATCTGCTCGGGATCGGATTTCTTGTTGCGCACGATCACGCTTTTGGCCGATTCCACTCGAAAGAACGTCGCTACCGAGGGGATGTGCAGCTTTTCTTCGAGACTTTGATGAGTTTCCGCGCCGCCCGGTGAAGCGCGGACGCCCTTGCCGAGCTTTAATTTCAACCAATCCTCGCGCTCCGGAAGCGTAATGGGCGAACTGCGCAGGTAGGCAACGCGATGATGCAGCCCGTAGGTGATGGTAAAATGGGGCGATTGATCTCCAGTTGCAAAGATTTTTGATCCACTCAGCACTTCGAATTCAAGCCGGCGCTCCAGTTCGCCCGGTTCGACGCGATGCGTCATCTCAAACGTGGCCGTTACCTGACGCACCGCAGGATTTATCGGATCCTGATACAGGACGAGATCGCGGATGGCGATCGTCAAAGCCGGCGTTTTAAATTCATAGCGCAATCGCTCGAGCCGGACGTGATGCGGAAAAAAATTCCTGTCGAAAATGACGACGAACTTTCTTTCCGCCGGCCAGTCTTCCTTTGGCTCGAACAAAAGAATGTCATCGGCGGACCAACGCCAGGTACCGGCAATGTGCGGATTGAGGTGAACGCCGCTGAGCGATCGTTTTTGCAAGTCTTCAAGCCGTGCGGCGTGATCGCTGAAATAAACGTTGAGCGGGGGGAATTTGAGTTCCTTTTCCAGTTTAGTGATCGAAACCGGTGCAATCGTTGCCTGAACGCGGCGTTCTTTCGGGCGATGTGAATACCAATTCCAAGTCCAGGCCGTGCCACACGAGAGCAGGAAAATCGCAATGATTGCTGGCGCGATCATCCGCGGATGAGCGCGTTCAAAACGAGTCCACCCGTCGATGATTCGACTAAGCCAGCGCGGCCGACGCCACGAAATCTTGCCAAAGATTAACTCCGGAAGCTTGGAAAGGTTGTATTTTTGAAAAAGGGCGGACGTATTCATAAGGTGAATACGGCGCCCGCGCCGAAATCTTTCAGGGTTTCTGTAGCCGCGGTCGCTGACCGCGGTCGATCAAGCAATCTTTGTGAGAACTTGACGGCTTAAAGCCGTCAAGTTTCTAGAGGCGTTGTAGCCGGCATCGGTGAACCCGGTGGATTGAGCAGTCCCCTTGCTCGATGTTACTATAGACGGCGAAGCCGCATTATTTGGCATCGTCCGCGGAGCGGCCGATCCACCTACATCGCGCGCAACAGTGCGACGTTGGCCGGGTCAGCGCCCCCGGCTACAGTATGAAATGAAAATCACCGGCCTGCTCGCCACTCGGCGGAGTCTGGTCGATCGATTGGGTGATTGGGAGGATCAGGCGCGCTGGCAGGAATTTTTCGAAACCTATTGGAAGCTGATTTATTCCGTGGCGCGGAAGTCCGGCTTAAACGACGCCGAAGCGCAGGACGTGGTGCAGGAAACCGTCATTACTGTCGCCAAAAAAATAGACAAGCTGCGCTATGATCCCGCGATCGGTTCCTTCAAAGGCTGGCTGCTCAACATCACGCGCTGGCGCGTTGCCGATCAATTTCGAAAACGCGTCCCATCGCAAAATCAGACCGCTCGTTCATCGGACGATCGTCGCACAGCTACGATCGAGCGCGTGGCAGATTCTAATGCCGCCAGTCTCGATGAGCTATGGGAGCAGGAGTGGCAACAGAATTTGCTCGCGGCCGCGACGACGCGGGTGAAGAAGAAGGTCGCCCCAAAACATTTTCAGATTTTTGACTGTTCCGTTCGCAAAGAGTGGCCGGCGCAGAAAATTGCTGACGCGTTCGGAGTCAGCGTTGGGCAGGTCTATCTCGTGCGCCATCGCGTGGCGGGGTTGTTGAAAAAGGAAATTAGGAAACTCGGAACATAGACTTGCAGTCTGTGCGCCCGGCCGAGTTGCACTCCGCTGCCAAGCAGACCTGTGCGCTGGCCGCACAGGCTAAATGCCTATGTTCCAGCACGCGAGGGCGTGTGCGCTCCCCGGAATTGCTTCGTGCGCAAACGTTATGTTAAAATCGCATCCATCGCTGACGAAGTGAAAAACCGCGCGCCGGAACATTCCGTTCCCACGCAACTTCCCATCATTCCGGATCACGAAGTTTTGCGCGTGATTGGGCGCGGCGCTTACGGCGAAATCTGGCTGGCGCGAAGTCTGACTGGTGCAGTACGGGCGGTGAAAGTGGTTTATCGTAGCACCTTCGAAAGCGAACGCGCGTTTCAGCGCGAGTTTCAAGGGATGTCGAGCTTCGAGCCGATCTCGCGCGCCCACGCTGGATTCGTTGACATCCTGCACGTCGGCCGCACCGCCGAGTGTCTCTACTACATCATGGAATTGGCCGACGACCATCTCAACGGCCGCGATATCGACATCATCAATTATTCACCGCGCACTTTGAAAAGTGATCTGGAACGCCGGAAGCGGTTATCGGTCTCCGATTCCATCGCGCTCGGCCTTTCCCTAACCGATGCGCTCAGCGCCTTGCATGCGCACGGGCTAACTCATCGCGATATCAAACCGGCCAACATTATTTTTGTCGATGGTGTACCAAAACTCGCGGACATCGGTCTGGTCGCCGTTAGCGGACAACGCTCCTTCGTCGGAACGGAAGGCTACGTTCCACCCGAAGGTCCAGGCACTCCCAGCGCGGACATTTTCAGTCTCGGCAAAGTGCTTTACGAAATCAGCACTGGCAAAGATCGGCTCGATTTTCCCGAACTTGATTCGCAACTGAGTGAACGGCCGGACCGGGAACGCGCGATGAAATTGAATGACGTGCTGGTCAAAGCGTGCGCGAACGAGCCGCGTCATCGCTATGCAACAGCGGAGGCGATGCACACCGATCTCGCGCTGGTGCAAGGTGGGGAAGCGCCGGTGCGAAAGCGAGCGCGTGGTTGGCTGACCATCGCAATCATTTCCATCTGCGCACTGTTAACTTTCGCGATCTGGAAACGGTTTTATGTAATACCGGCGGCGACGGGTCCTTTGCAGGCAACCGTGCAAACCGAACCGGCTGGAGCGATGGTCGCCTTCGACGATCACATCAAGCCGAGCCCGGCTATGTTCGACGATCTCGATCCGCGCAAATACAGAGTGCGCATCATGGCGCCGGGTTACGATCCGATCGAAACGACAATTGATTTGAGCGACCGGCGGTCGAGTTCCCCGCCGTTGTTTCGAATGACGCGAAGCAAAGGTGGGCTCGAGATTGATGGGAGCGAACCGGGCCTGCGATTCGCCATCCGATCGGAAGATGGAGAAATCTCGCGTGATGGGGTAACGCCGGCGAAGCTGGCTAATTTACCAACGGGTAAATACGAAGTGACGGCCCGCCGTGGCGATTGGGAATTGCGTGACACTATCGAAATCAAGCGCGGCGAAACAGCCCGAAAAATATTCGCTTTTCTGAATGCGACACTCAACGTCACGAGTGAACCAAACGGCGGGGAAATTTACGTCGATGGCGCCCTCCAGGGGAAGACGCCGTTATGCATCGAATTGCCAGCGCGATTGCACGAATTGATTGAACGCTTCGACGGGTGGCCGGACGAGCGTCAGACCATCGACGTAAAACCGAACCAGGAAAACTCTGCGCAATTTGTTTTCGCCAACGGCAGCATCAAGGTCACGAGCGCACCCGGCGGCGCGAGCGTGTTGTCTAATGGGCGCGAACTTGGCCGCACCCCGTTAGTCATCGAAGAAGTAAAACCAGGGAAAGTGAATTACGAATTGCGTCTCGCCGGCTACAAGCCCGCGGTAGTGACGGGTGAAGTCACGCCGCAGCAACAGGCGTTTCTGGCGGCGCGCCTGGAAAAAAGTTTGAGTCCGGAGCCTGGTCAACGGTGGACGAATTCGCTCGGGATGAAATTTGTTCCGCTCGATTCCGTGCGGATCGCGGTTTGGGAAACGCGGGTGCAGGATTACGAAGCATTTTGCCGCGCGACCGGACGCCGGCACGATCCACCGGATTTCGCCCAAGGCCCAACCCATCCGGTGGTGAAAGTGAACTGGTTTGATGCAGTCGCCTTTTGCAAGTGGCTGACGGAAAAAGAACGCGACGAAAATATTTTGGAGCCGTCGCTGGTTTATCGTTTGCCGACCGATCTGGAGTGGAGCGCGGCGGTTGGTCTGCCCAAAGAGAGCGGCGCCACCCCGGAAATGCGCGATGGCAAAATTCGCAACGAATTTCCCTGGGGGAAACAATGGCCGCCACCAAATGGGGCGGGGAATTACGCCGACCAAAGCGCGCGGCGGCGCGGCGCGAGCGTGATTGAAAATTACAGCGACAATTTTCCCGAAACTTCACCGGTGGCAAGTTTCAAGCCCAATGCGCTCGGCCTTTACGATCTCGGAGGAAATGTGTGGGAATGGTGCGCGGAGGGTTACAAAGGCAGTAGTCCGGGCACAGGCCGGGACTGGGGCGTGTTGCGCGGCGGCTCCTGGTCAACCAGCAATCGCACCGAGCTACAATCGTCTTATCGTAACGTGATCGATCGCAACGATCGCGATGTCATCTATGGATTTCGCTGCGTCCTCGCGCCCCAAACGGACGACAACTCACAAGGACGTTGAAACAACCGAGCAAACTCATCGCAGGATTGGTGGCGGTTTGCGCGGCGGTCTGGATCATCGCGGCGATTCACCCGTTGGATCGGCAAGCGTGGGTACTGGAAAATATTCTGTTGGTGGTTTTTGCCGGCGGGCTCGCGTTGACCTATCGGCGGTTGCAGTTTTCCAACACTTCCTCGGTCTCGCTGGCGGCATTCGTGATCCTGCACACGATCGGCGCGCATTACACCTACGAGAAAATGCCGCTCGGGATTTGGGCGAGAGATTTTTTCCATCTTTCGCGCAATCATTACGACCGTTTTGCCCACGGTGCGTTCGGATTTTTACTGGTGTTTCCGATTCGGGAATTGCTTCTGCGGTTTAGCGGAATCCGACGCGGTGCATGGAGTTTCGCGCTCCCGGTAGCGATCGTCCTCGCAGTCAGCGGTTGCTTTGAAATTATCGAGAGCATCGTCGCGGAAATAGTCGCGCCGGGAAAAGGAGTGCAATGGCTGGGCGGTCAGGGTGATGAATGGGACGCGCAGAACGACGTGGTCTCGGCGCTCGTCGGTTCGTTGCTGATGATGGGCGTCGTGGCCATGCTCAAATGCACGGAGGCTCGCCCTCACCTTCATCCTCTCCCACTCTCTCTCCCGCTGGGAGAGACGCACGCGCCAGCGGCAGTGAGGGCAGAGGAGTTGGTTTGGGAGAGGCGAGCGCGGAGCGCAACAAATTCCCCCATTCGAATGCACGCGATATCGGGAAGCATTTCCTGCCCATTGCAGTTGCCTGTTACGTCGCCTTCTGGATCGCGCTGGCCATTCATCCGCTCGATCGCAGCGATTGGTTACTCGAAAACCTTTTGATCTTCATCAGCGTCATTGTGGTTGCGTTTAGCTATCGCAAATTTCGGTTCTCCAATCTTTCCTACGCGCTCATTGTCGTTTTCCTCGCCTTCCATACGATCGGCGCGCATTACACCTACGCGAAAGTTCCGGCTGGTTTTTGGATGCAGGATTGGCTGCACTTAAACCGGAATCATTACGACCGCGTCATTCATTTCAGTTTTGGCTTCCTCTTGCTTTATCCAATGCGCGAACTGCTGGTACGCTCCGTGCATGCGGGTAAACAATGGGGGACATGGCTGGCGGTGGCCGCACTGGCGGCGTTGAGCAGTTTTTTCGAAATCATTGAAGCCGTTGTCGCGCAAATTGTCCGGCCCGATCTCGGCGCCGCCTATCTCGGCACCCAAGGTGACATTTGGGACGCGCAGAAGGACATGGGCGCGGCGTTTGCTGGGGCCGTCACAAGCGCCCTCGCGATTGTATTGCTAAAGCGAGCATCGGCCGAAGCCGTGGGTTGAGTGAAAACTTGTCTTACACTGGACTGACCGGCGCAGCATTCAGCAGAATAACTTGACTAATAACTTGACTAATGCTTGACTAACGCGTGAATTACGCCCCCCTTTATACCATTACACCGGTGCTTCTCTCGCAGGTGGAGCAGGTTGCGGCCTTGCGCGAGCGGATTTTGGCGGCGGCGGTCCAGGTCCCCTGGATCCCGGCGCTGCAAAAGGATACCCGGATCCGCAATGCGCATTGTTCGACCGCGATCGAAGGCAATCCTCTGACACTGGAACAGGTGCGTGCCATTGAAGAGGGGCGGGAGATTCCGGCGACGGAAGCGCGCTCGCGGCGGGAAGTAGCGAATTATTTCGCCGGCTTGCGCTTCGTGGAGAAAAACGCCCAACGCAGTGCTGTCACGCATGAGGAGGTGTTGAAGTTACACCGGATTATGGCGGGTGGCGTAATGGACCAGGGCACGGCGGGCCAGTATAGGAAAGTTCGCGTGCGGGTGGGGGATTACGTGGCCCCGCCGCCCGAGCGGGTGCAACCGATGATGTCTGATCTGCTGGGATGGTGGAACACACGCGCGCCAAGGATTTCGTCGATCCTCAGTTCAGCGATTTTGCATCATCGTTTCGAAGTGATTCATCCGTTTGCCGACGGAAATGGGCGCGCTGGTCGCATGCTCAGCCTGTGGGAGTTGTACCGGCGCGGTTTTGACAACCATCATATCTTTTCGATCGATGAATTTTACTGGGAGAATCGTCCCCGCTATTACGCGGCGCTCGATAAAGTGCGGAAGAAAAACAACGATCTTACCAGCTGGCTCGAATACAGCGCCGAAGGGTTGCGCCTGACTCTGGAACGCGTCTGGACACGCATCCAAAAACTATCTGCTCATGCCGGTAAAACGAAACTCGTCTTACGACCCAAACAGGAACAATTGCTTCATTTACTGCGCGAGCAAAAGGCACTGACTCCGCGTGAAATTTGGGATGGAATTGGCGTCTCGAAACAGGGCGCACTTGATTTGTTGCGACCGCTGATTAAAGCGGGGCTGGTGCGGCGTATCGGAACGAGAAAGACGGGCCGGTACGTCTTGACCTGAACCCGACGCACTCCCGCCGAGTATGAACCTTTGCTGTTAAGAATCGTAGCAATCCAAGTACTTGATGCCGGAACCGGTGTTGAAGATGACAACGCTTTGGTGAGGCGAAATTTTGCCCGACAAGAGTAGCGACCTCAGAGCTGCAAAGCACGCTGCGCCTTCCGGAGCGACAAAGAGTCCCTCGCTCGAAGCGACTTCTGCGGCAACGCGGATCATCTCTTCGTCGTTAACTGCGATGGCGCCGCCCTTCGACTGGCGGAGAATGTTGAGGATGAGGAAATCGCCTATCGCTTTGGGAACACGTAATCCAGCGGCAATTGTATGCGCATTGGGGAACTCGGCGGCGGAGATTTCTCCGGCTTCGAACGCACGAACGACGGGTGCGCAGCCCCCGGCCTGTACCGAGAACATCCGTGGCCGTTTTTGGCCGATCCAACCGAGTTTCTCCATTTCATCGAACGCTTTCCACATCCCGATAAGGCCCGTCCCGCCCCCGGTGGGATAAATAATGGCGTCGGGTAACTCCCATTCCAGTTGCTCGGCCAATTCGTAACCGAGCGTTTTTTTCCCCTCGATTCGGTATGGCTCCTTGAGGGTCGAGACATCAAACCAGTTCTCCTTGCGCCTCGAAATCTCAGCAGCGCAATCTGAAATAAGGCCGTTGATCAGGGTGACATCCGCACCGAATTCGCGGCATTCGATAATGTTGGCCCGTGGCGTATCGCGCGGCATGAAGACATGGGCTTCGAGTCCGGCACGCGCCGCGTAGGCGGCAAGGGCGCCGCCGGCGTTGCCGGCGCTTGGAGCAACGAGTTTGGAGGCGCCAAGATGTTTCGCCATCGAAACGGCGACCGACATCCCGCGCGCTTTGAAACTTTGAGTCGGATTCTGTGATTCGTCTTTGATTCGGAGATCTTGCATTTGCAGGGAGGCGCCGAATCTTTCTGCGCGAAGCAAAGGTGTTCCTCCTTCGCCGAGTGAGATGGGTGCGGCCTCGATCGGCACCGGCAACAATTCGCGATAACGCCAGAGCGATTTCTCTGCGCGGGTTAACAGCGCGTCGCGTTTGAGCGGGCGCCTCGCTCGTTCGAGGTCGTAAACAGCAAACAGCGGTCTGCGGCACACAGTGCACAAGTTTTGCAGCGTCGCCCAGTCGTGATTCAACCCGCAGCATGTGCAGCTCAAATGCGTTAGAAACATGGAATAGGGCGGCTTGGGGCGATGCTAACATGATGTGGCGTCGCCGCCATTCGTTTGGCGAAGTCTTGGAGCTGAAAACCGGCGAGCAGGTCGTAATCGTTGCAATTGAGGTCTGGGGAGCGCACGCGCCCTCGCGTGCAATTTCGGCGCCTCGCCGAAATGCTTCTCTTGTTCAATTAAAAAGAGTCGTTGGCGAGGCGCCAACGACGGCACGCGAGGCGCGTGCGCTCCCCGGAAAAGAGGAGCCGCGCGCCATCATGCTACGCGAGCTCCGAAAACCCGGCACCTTTGTCGAGACTTTTACGCCCACAAAACGGTTAACATTGCGTATCCGAAGACTCGATCCGTTATGCGCGTTGTGTTAATCCACACTTCGCATGACTAAAGATGTTTCCGTGCGCCGCGCCGCGCGCCCCTGGTACCGTCCATCACTGACAACACAGATTATGATCGGGCTGATCGTTGGTGTCGCGGTTGGCTGGATCCGGCCCGAATGGGGGAACAACGTCTATTTTCTCCGCGACATTTTCCTGAATCTAATCAAATCAATCATTGGTCCGCTTGTTTTTTCGACTCTGGTTGTTGGGATCGCTGGAGGCGGCGATTTACGGAAGGTAGGGCGGATGGGCGTGAAAGCGCTCTTTTACTTCGAAGTTGTCACGACCATTGCGTTATTTATTGGCTTGGCAGTCGTCAATTTAACCAAGCCCGGGACGGGGGTCCCACTCGTGGCGGAGGCAAGCGAGACGGTCCAGAAAATTGGCGAAGCTCATCCGCAGACTTTGATCGAAACGCTGGTGCATGTGTTCCCGTCGAGCGTGGTTGATTCGCTGGTGCGGGGCGACATTCTCCAAATCGTCGCCTTCGCCGTGCTTTTCGCGATGGCGGTATCGGCGGTTGGTGAAAAAGGGAGACCGCTCTTGCACGGAATGGAAAGTCTCTCGCAGGTGATGTTCAAGCTGACGAATTACGTCATGAAAGTTGCGCCGATTGGTGTCGGCGCCGCCATGGCGCATACAATCGGCACTCAGGGTCCGGGCGTGCTCGTTAGTTTGGGCAACCTCATATTCAGCTACTACCTAGGACTGATCATTTTCATCGTGTTCGTCTTCGGACTCATCATGATGATAATCCGAGTGCCGATTCGGCAATTTGTGCGCGCGATCCGCGAGCCGGCGACAATCGCTTTCGCGACCACGAGCAGCGAATCAGCCATGCCCAGAGCGATGGAGGCGATGGAACGCCTTGGCGTGCCGAAACGCATCGTCGGTTTCGTGATGCCGACCGGTTATTCCTTTAATCTCGACGGCTCGATGATTTTCCTCGCCGTCACTTCGATTTTTATTGTGCAGGCTGCCGGTCCGAACGCGGGGCAACACTTTGGTTTCGCGCAGCAGCTTTCCATGATGGTTGCTTTCATGATTACCTCCAAGGGGCTTGCTGGTGTTCCGCGCGCGTCCATTCTGGTGCTCCTCGCGACTTTGACGAATTTAATTCCAGCGCCGATTGCCACGGCCGGCGTCGCGATCGTCCTCGGCGTCGATGCGATCATGGATATGGGCCGATCGTGCGTGAACCTGATTGGTAACGCCCTTGCCACGGCGGTGATTGCGCGGTGGGAAGGCGAGTTCGATGATAATCGGGCGCGCGTCTTCGGCACGCCAGCGGAGGCGGAACTCGACTTGCGCTCTGGGGAGGTCGCGTTTGCCGAAGCTGCAGAGGAAAACTAGGCCGGCGAATTACCAGATGGCGGAGACAGTGGTTGCTCGCGAGGAGCGCCCCGCTTGCGCTGGCTCATTTTTCTCCGACCGCAATCGATCACGGGCTTCCGCCCGGTTTTGGCTCATCATGATGACGGGCGCCTGCAACGCAGCCAGGCAGGAGAGGATGAGATTCAGTAAAATGAACGGATAAGGATCGAAGCCGCGATTGAGCAGGAGCAGCACGTTGAGCACGATCCAGACGCTGATAACGCTGCCGAAAGTGATGATAAATTTCCAACTCCCGCCGAACTCCGCGATTTTATCCGACAAATGCTCACCAAAGGTCAGTTTGCGCTCGAATTGTTTTTCGATGTTTTCAGTCAGCACTTCATGCTGCCGCAGACTCTCGATCACCTCCTGATCGAGTGAGGTTAGCTCACCAATTTCACACTCGAGTGTGTGTTTAACGTAATCGCGGCGGAATGCGCCGAGATCGGCGAAGCAAATGAACTTGTGCGGGTCCCAGTCCGGCCGCTGCGATTTGATGAATTCGGCGAGCGAAGGCCGCACATTGTCCCCGATGGCCCCGTTCTGCGGCATGAAAGCCCGGCCACAAATCTGACAATTGAGTTTTCGTGACGCGGTCGCTTCCATTGTTTTCAAACTAATGGCGAGCGCCCTCTGCTTGTCGATTCAATCTTGAACGAACGGCTCGCGATTTTAGACTGAGCATTGATGGAGGAAGCCGAGGTCCCGCTCGAACATTTGCATGAGGAGATTCATCATCATGCGGAACATAGCGGCGAGAAATGGATCTCGTGGGTGGCGCTGAGCACTGCGATTCTTGCCGTGTTGGCGGCGATTGCTGGATTACTTTCCGGTAGTCACGCCAACGAAGCTATGATGAAACAGATCGAGTCGTCCGATCAGTGGGCGTTTTATCAGGCAAAGGGAATCAAGGCGGCGGTGCTCGATGCCAAAATGAGCCTGACCGGTTCAACGAGTGATGCGGACCGGGAGAAGGCGGCAAAATATTCCGAGGAACAAGCTGAAATTCAAAACGAAGCGCGCGCGAAGGAAGCGGAAGCTAAACAGAAGTTTCACCAGCATGAAGTTTTCGCTCGTGGGGTAACCTTATTTCAAATCGCAATCGCGATCGCGGCGATTTCTGCTCTAACGAAACGCAGACGCTACTGGCTGGTCAGTATGATCATGGGCGCCATTGGCTGCATTTTCCTTGTCCTCGGTTTTGTTCAACATTAAACCATGCGTGTCCTGGCGATTGATGCTTCGTTGCGTAACTGCGGAGTGGCGATTGTTGACGGCGCGAATGGAAAATCGCGAGCGCTTTTCTTCGGCACGATCCATAACGGCACTTCGTTGAGGTCTTCAGCTTGCCTGGTCGCGATTCGCGATCGGCTGGCGCAATTGATTCGCGAACATGAACCGGATTGTTGCGCGCTCGAAGCCGTCATTTACGTGCAGAGTTACAAAACCGCGATTTTGCTCGGGGCGGCTCGCGGCGCCGCCATTCTGGCGGCGGCGGAAAAGGGCCTGCCCGTTTTCGAGTATGCCCCCAGACGAATCAAGCAAGCGACCGTTGGAACTGGCGGTGCACGGAAAAATCAGGTCGCCTTCATGATGCGAGCGTTGCTGGATTTAACCGAAACACCAGATGCCGATTCGGCCGACGCGCTCGCGATTGCCCTGACTCATTTGCGGGCACAGGAAACGGCACGATTGGGCATCCCGGGAGCGACGCAAATATGAGGCTTGAGCTTGATCATTCACGGAGGGACGCGCTTCCGCGCGTCTGGGACTCGCCGCGGCGAGTCCCTCCGATCATCCGCTGGCTTGGCCGAATGAATTTTGCGGACGCGCTGCAGTTGCAGGAAAAAATTGTCGCGCAAAAACGAAACGATCCAAACTTTGCCGACACCGTCCTGTTGCTTGAACACGATCCGGTTTACACCATTGGCCGGACGCCTGACCAGACCAGCTTGTGCGGTGCCTCACATCTGCCGCATCCGTTTTTTCAAATCAATCGCGGCGGGCAAGCAACCTATCATGGACCAGGCCAACTAATGGGTTATCCGATTATCGATCTGCGCAATTGCGGACAGGATTTGCACAAATATTTGCGCTGGATTGAAGGATTGCTGATCGAATTTTTGGGCGAATTCGAAGTTGAAGCGCAACGTCGACCGGGCTTGACCGGTGTTTGGGTTCAGGAACGAAAAATCGCGTCCATCGGTGTAGGCGTGCGACATTGGATCACGATGCACGGGTTCGCGCTAAACGTATGCGGCGATCTCTCGCCGTTCGATCAGATTACGCCGTGCGGAATTTCGAACGTCGCTATGACTTCAATCGAAAAAGAGACGGGAAAAGGCGTGACCGTGCCGGCGGCTGCAGTAATGATGGAACAACTGGCGGCACGGCGAATCGGTCATTTACAGATGGCGGCGCCGAAGTCGCTACGGTTATGATTCCACTGGAGGATAATTTCAGCGATGTCA
>QHPP01000045.1 GCA_003219125.1 Verrucomicrobiota bacterium | reverse complement strand
TTCCCGCGCCACCCGTGTTACTTCCGATGCGAACAAACGGAGCTGATCGACCATCGTGTTGATGGTGTCTTTGAGCGCAAGAATCTCTCCGCGCACATCGACGGTGATCTTTTTCGACAAGTTGCCATTCGCAACAGCGGTAGTGACTTCGGCGATGTTACGTACCTGCGCCGTGAGATTCCCGGCCATCGAATTCACACTGTCGGTCAAATCCTTCCAAGTTCCGGCTACTCCTTTCACATCCGCCTGGCCGCCAAGTTTTCCTTCCGTACCTACCTCACGAGCCACGCGGGTTACTTCCGACGCGAATGAACTGAGCTGATCGACCATTGTGTTAATGGTATTTTTTAGCTCGAGAATTTCCCCTTTCACCTCGACCGTGATCTTCTTCGATAGATCCCCTGTCGCGACAGCAGTCGTGATTGCGGCAATGTTACGCACCTGACTGGTCAGATTGCGCGCCATGAAATTGACCGAATCGGTCAAATCCTTCCACGTCCCAGAGACGCCTTCTACCCGCGCTTGTCCGCCAAGAATCCCCTCGGAACCAACCTCGCGCGCCACGCGCGTAACCTCAGAAGCGAAAGAGCGTAGTTGATCCACCATGACGTTGACCGTGTCTTTCAACTCTAGAAACTCGCCTTTAACATCGACTGTGATTTTCTTGGTCAGATCGCCATTCGCCACTGCGGTCGTCACGGTTGCGATGTTGCGGACCTGCGCTGTAAGATTGCCGGCCATGAGGTTGACGTTTTCTGTTAAATCCTTCCAGGTACCGGCGACCCGTTGGACCTTCGCCTGACCACCGAGCTTGCCTTCCGTGCCCACTTCACGCGCAACGCGCGTTACTTCCGACGCAAAGGCCCCGAGCTGTTCGACCATTCTGTTTACGGTTTTTGCCGTGCGCAAAAACTCTCCTTCGAGAGGCCGGCCCTCGATCTCGGTCGCCATGGTTTTGGACAGGTCGCCTTTCGCTACCGCACCAATGACGCGCGCCACTTCACTCGTCGGGTGCACCAGATCGCCGATCAGATCATTGATCGATCCAATCGCCAGAGACCACGACTCCGACACATCTCCGAGTGACGCTCTCTGTGTGATTCGTCCTTCCTTGCCAACCACGCGCCGGATTCGCTCCAGTTCCTGCGTCATGCGCTGGTTGGTTCTAATTAGTTCATTAAATGTATCCGCGATTTTGCCAGCGACGCCGGTCCAGTCAGCCGGGAGCCGCGCCGAAAAATCACCACGTTTGAATGCTGCTAATGCGGTAAGTAACCGCTTGGCATCGAGCTTGTTGCCGTTGAGCCGCAAATCACTTCCCGGACGCGCCATGCGAACAGAAGTAGTCTTGCCCATAAGAGATTAGAAAGATGGCTCATCTTCGCCGTCGCGAATTTCGACGCGTGAGATCAGAGCGATCATAGGCCAACGCCGTAGATTAATCGCCCAATAGATCGCACAAGGTCGTATTGCCGGCAAAAAAAACGCCACGTCCCGCGTCCCACCTTTGGTTGGCGCAAAACAAACCTCGCTCTTCGCACCGGAGACCAAGCGGCTATGAGTCCCTGCTTTGACCGCTCAGGTGCCGGACCGCGTGATCATGATTTTGCTGCCCTCGGGCCCTCGGGGTAAACAGGGCGAGCTTCTACAACGATGGAAGCAGCGTCCGCATACTGCGCAATCGGAAGCCAAAAGAGATCGTCAGAACACCGAACACGATTGCGTAGGATGCGATGAGCCAGAGCAAAGCGAGAGCGCCCGGCCCCGGATTCCATAGAAGCAGCACGGCGAAGATAATCGATGCCAGACCCACAAGAATCAAAAGCCACTCGCCTTTCATTTCCCTGCGCAATTTGATTGCCAATCCAATCTCAGCCGCGCCGATCATCAGCGCCCAGGCGGCGATGTAGATGATTAGCACCAATGCCGTTATGCCGGGTGCACTGAATGTGATGAAGCCGATTACAACTCCGAGAATTCCGACGATGAGATGAAAGCCCCAGTCCGGATCAGAGGCGCGACCTGCAGTCGCGCCAACAATACGAAATACGCCGTCGATCAGCACCCACGCTCCGAATAGCAGCACCAGCGTCGCAAGAGCTAAACCGGGGTACGCGAACGCGATAATGCCGAAAATAATTCCACAGACGCCCCTTATAACCAGAACCCACCAATTACGTTTCAAAGCTTCGATCATCATTTCTCCTTTTTTGAGTTTCGATTCGTACGAACGATCTGCCATTCTATTTTAGGGCAGACTGCTTTCAGTTTGAAGCCGCGCACAATCTCTGAAAAGGATAAAAATTAGCAATCTTTGCGCATCGACCGCGACCAGCTGCTCAACAAAACCAAAAGGCGCGCGGGTCGTAAGTTTCCATTCATTCCTCAGGGCCACCAAGCCCCGACTATGCCGCCGCCCAATCCGAGCAAAGTTCCAGTCACCATTTCCTCCAGATCGTGCCGTTGCAGATACAGACGCGACCAGAATAGGATAATGGCTAAGGCAAAGGCAACGCCACCGAACAACGGATTAATACGGAAGAGGATCGCGCTGCAGTAAAATGCAAAAAGCGCGTGCAGCGAAAGTTTAATTCGCAAATTCGCGATCGCTGCCACAACGAAGAGCGCAAACGTAACCAGCGCGCCGCGCAACACGAAATTCGAAGCAGGCAGCAACCAAAGTGCGACGATACCAATCGCCAAGAGCGGAATGACAACCGGATAGAACCGCTTTCGCTCCGTCCGCACCGAAATATCGGCATCACTCCAGTGGCCGGAGCTGACGCCGCCGAACAGCAGAAGAGCCGTCGGCAGAATCACTGAACCAAACAATACCAGTAAGACCGACAGCGCATCGCGGCGCGCGAGTCGCGATACGACAACGATGCCGACCGACACCGTGACAACAACCAACGGGTGACCCATCCACGAGACGGCGCGGGCAAACTGAGTAGCCGATTTTACAGACGATTTGCTAATGGTTCGAATTAAGCGCATTCGATTTCAGAAGCCACGCGTTCCGAGCTCCGCAGCGTACTAAAGTAAGCTCAGTTGTTCTCTCGTGGGACGAAATGCGGCCGTCGAAAGCTTGGGCCGCTCACCGATTCCAGCGCGACGGCAACCGATTTTGAAGAGCGAGGCAATCTGTTCCGCAAAAATCCCTTCTCCAGTCATCCGCGTGCGCCACTGTGAATTATTCAGCCTGCCATTTCTGCGCAGGTCGCGGATCCGCCCGAGAATTTTCTCTTTCCGATCCGGAAACTGTTCCTCGAGCCAATGTTCAAATAACGGCGCAACCGCCCACGGCAAACGGATAATCGTATAGCCGGCAAATTGTGCTCCTGCCTTCGCGCACGCTTTCAGAATCTTCGGGACCTCGTGGTCGGTCAGTCCGGGAATGATCGGCGCAACCATCACACCAGTTGGAATTCCCGCGCTGCGCAATTGCTGGATTGTTTCAATCCTCGCGCTCGGTGGCGAAGTCCGCGGCTCCAGGACACGCTGCAACTTCGCATCAAGCGAAGTCACCGAAATGTTCACCGCCGCTGCATTGTATGTTGCGAGCTCGCGCAAAAAATCGATATCTCGCGACACGAGCCGGTTCTTTGTGATGATCGCAACCGGATTGCGAAACCGGGCCAGGACATCCAGACAACCGCGCGTAATCCGTAATTTCCTCTCGATTGGCTGATAAGGATCGGTCACGCCGCTCATCACGAGCACCTGTGGTTTCCAGCGTGGCGATTCCAGTTCCACCTTCAATAATTCCGGCGCATCCATTTTTACCATGATCTTGCTCTCAAAATCGAGTCCGGCAGAAAATCCGAGATATTCGTGAGTCGGCCGCGCATAGCAATAAATGCAGCCGTGCTCGCACCCACGGTACGGATTCACGCTTGTTTCGAAACCGACGTCCGGGCTGTTGTTGCGGCTGATGATCGTCTTCGAGCCGTCGCGAAAATATTGGGTGGCACGTCGCGGCCGCTCCCCTGGCCCGCCATAGCTTTGCGAAGGCGGGTGATCTCCAGGGTCAACATCGACAGCGTCAACGTCGTTAACGTCGACATGTAGCTTTTCGAATCGATTAGCCGGACTCCACGAAGCACCTCTGCCGCGAATCGGCTCCGAACTTTGCGGCGTCTCTTTAATGATCGGCCGATATCTTTTCTCTGCTTGCCGCATGTGGCAAGTTCATATGAACATATCTAGCTGTCGAGCAGTTTTTATGGCGCGCGGTGTTAATTGGTGGATCGACCGCTGCGCCAGGCAATCTAAAATCAGTGCGGCTTTGCCGCCATTTTTAATATCGCGCAAGGGACTGTTCGATCCACCGGGTGCTTGCTCATCCGAGCGCTAATGCCAAAATAAAGCGCGCGCGAATCCGGAGGGGTGGCAGAGCGGTTGATTGCACTGGTCTTGAAAACCGGCAGGCCGAAAGGCCTCGTGAGTTCGAATCTCACCCCCTCCGCCAGCTTAATTTCCGATTTGCGATTTGGGATCTTCGATTCGGAGAAGAAGCCGCGCCGTAAGCAAAGCACAGAGAATTCCGAGAATCGCTGCGAATACCACATCGGACAGATAATGCACGCCGATATAAATCCGAGAGAAGCCGATTAGGAGCGGGACCAGCAAGCAAACGAGGCCAATCCGCCAATTTGCGAACAATAAGACGGCGAAAAACGCGGTCGATGCCGCAACGTGACCGGACGGAAACGCGTGAAATTTTGAACTGAAGCGCGACCGATTCAAAACTTGTTCTATTTTAACAGACGGACGAGCGCGACCCGTTGCGATTTTAATGCCGCGTCCGGCGACACCCGCAATCGCGAGGGCGATCAACATCGACAAGAAAACGCGCGTCCATTTTTGGCTTCCGCGCCACCAGGCGATACCCGTAAGAAGGAGACCGAGTGCGAAGTGCTCCGGCCAATCACCGAATCGGCTCACCCTATGCATGAAATGTCTTAAGCCGCGGGTTTGGTGTGCAGTCATGTAATGATGCACAGCATTGTCAAAGTAAAACGCTGCGACCAAAATGATCAGGACAATCAGCGTCCCAATAAGCCAATAAAAGGCGGACTTGTACTTCACAAATAAGTTCCCGTCACATTTGCCGGGCGCTATTTTGAGTGCGCACTTGAAATCCGCAATCCGCAATTACGCGCTCCTTTTTTTCGGCTGTGTTCTTTTTCACGTCATTGGCACGTGGAGCTTGCCGCTGATCGATCGCGATGAGCCACGCTTTGCCGAAGCCTCGCGTGAAATGATTCAACGCGGCGACTACATCGTGCCGCACTTCAACAACCAGCTTCGTCTCGACAAGCCTCCCCTCACCTACTGGACGCAAGTTGCGAGTTTTAGGATTTTTGGCGAGAACGATTTCGCAGCACGTTTTCCATCCCCCATCGCCGCTGCCCTCGTAGCCTTGTCGATCTTCGCCTGGGGAACGCGGATTGGCGGAAATCGCATGGGCTGGTGGGCTGCCATCATTTTTACACTTTCACTGCAAACGTTTCTCCACGCGAAGGCCGCTGTTGCCGATATGTGGCTGGTGTTGTTTGTCACGCTTGCACACTGGAGCGGTTACGAACTGTTGCGAGACCGACTTTCGCCTGCGCATCAAACATCAAACATCAAACATCAAACATCTCATTGGTGGTGGATGTTCTATGTCTCGCTTGCGTTCGGATTTCTGGCCAAAGGACCAATCGGGTGGACTCCGCTTGCGACTGTCGCAGCAACGAAATTCTTTCTGCTCGATGGGCAACTCGCGTCGCGGTTCAAATTTGCGGGTGGCGTTTTGCTTATGCTTGCGGTCGTCGCGCTGTGGGGAGTTCCAGCGCTGATTCGAACGCACGGACAATTCTTTGTCGTGGGAATCGGTCGACATGTCGTTGGCCGTTCATTTGCCACGATGGAAGGCCACGGCGCGAATTCATTCGGAATGTATCTTCTGTTGCTGCCGTTTTATTTCATAACGGTCTTCGCCAGTTTTTTTCCATGGTCGATCAAATTACCATGGTTGGCGAAACAGCTTTGGCAAAGGCGGGACAAGGTCGATGATTACCTTCTTACCGGGGCGGCGATCATCTTCATCATCTTCACACTCGTCAAAACGAAATTGCCCCATTACACGCTGCCAGCCTTTCCCCTGCTCGCCATTTTGCTCGCACGCAAATTGGCCGCGGAAAAGGTGACACGATTTTTCCGGAGCTGCGCGTTTGCATCGGCTTCGGCCTATCTCGCGATCGCTCTTATCGTTCCATCGATCGTTACCCGATTCTTTCCCGCGTATCAGCTTTTCTGGCAATCCCGCGATTACCTGCGACCAGGTATGGAATTCGGCACGGTCGGCTTCAGTGAGCCGAGTCTGATTTGGTATTTTCGCAGCGGCGTGAAGAGTTTTGTCACTCCGCTGAACAGCAGGCGCGCTGCGGATTTCATGACGCAAGCCGGACCACGTTTCGTGATTGTGCCAACTTCGCTGGCGACCACACTCTTCCCGAACAATCCCGGGGACTGGAAAACGTTTTCAACCCGCGGTTTTAACGTTGCAAAAGGCGAACAAGTCGACCTTACGCTCGTGCTAAAACCAGATTAACTATAGCGGCGGCCCAGACATCCGTTCGAAATAATGGATGCGAGGCTCATTAAGCGCGCTGCAGAATTGAGGTTGGTTTGCAGTTTGCCCCTCGTCTGTTAGGGGTTGCAAAACATGATCACCTTTCTCGACGGCAAACTGGTCAGCGCCCTGCCCACACAGGCGATTGTCGATGTCGGCGGCGTTGGCTACGAAGTTTTTATTCCGCTCGCCAGCTACGATAAACTTCCCGCGGTTGGCCAGCCGGTGCGTATTCTCACCCATCTGCACGTTCGGGAAGATGCCCAAGTCCTCTACGGTTTCATGACCCCGGCTGAGCGGGATCTTTTTCGGTTGCTCGTCAATAATGTGAGCGGCATTGGTCCGAAACTGGCGCTCGCCGTCCTCAGCGGAATGAGCGTGAACAATTTCAAAGCCGCGGTTGTAAACTCCGATATCGCGTCGCTTTCAAAAATCAGCGGCCTTGGGAAAAAGACGGCTGAACGAATTGTTCTCGAATTGAAAGACAAACTGGGCGTGGCGGCGGCTTGGGAAGCGGCGAGCACGATGCACGCACCGACGCCCGAGCAAGAACAGGCGAACGAAGCAGTGCTGGCATTAATCGCGCTCGGCTACAAACAAATCGACGCATACAAGGCGGTGCGCGAATTGCAGGAAAAAGGCGAAGCGAAGGCTGCGGAGGAGTTGGTGAAACTTGCGCTCAAACGCATGGCCTCAGGGCGATGATCGCCTTCCCGGTAAGGACGCCGCGCGGCGCCTTCCCAGACATCGCGGCGCGATGTCCCTACCATTCATTGGACGTTGAGCGTTGAGCGTTGAACGTTAGCGAGATCGAGATGGTTGCCGTCGCGGAAAACAAGTTGGAAACAATTCGGACTGCCTTCCCGAAGGAAGGGTTCTTTGCGGAGAAGGATTGGTTGCTTTCGCCCGACGCTTTTCCAATCGAGAAAAAATTTGTCGCCGAATTAGAACAGCTTGGACATCGCCTTTTTGTTTTTCAGCGCGCCTGTAATCAGCTCTACCAATTAAGCATCAAGGGGAAACAGCCGG
>QHPP01000044.1 GCA_003219125.1 Verrucomicrobiota bacterium | reverse complement strand
GCGAATGATTCTAAAGGAGGAAGTGTATGCGGTACTCAGCTGCGCAATCCACTGGGAAGCAGCTTCTCTTCATCCTCTACCATTCGCGTCCATTAGCGTTTATTAGCGATTTAGCTTCCGTTACTGCGCAGCGAGCCGCGCTTCGAAGCGATCGTTGCCTCCCTCGCACCGAAGTTGTAGCGGCAGCCGTGTCGGCTGCAAATTCGAACGTACGCACGCGACACGCATGCCACCACAGCTGCAAATCGTCGCGTCCCTCGCGCCGAAATAGGAGGCGATGCTTGATCCTGGATGCTGGATGCTTTGACCCGGCCACAGGTGCTTCCATTTCTAAATCTTAGCGGCTCTGCGTCTTTGCGTGAGACTTCTGCGATACAAAGCAGGGAAGAGTTATTCACGCCAAGGCGCAAATGAGGAGGCATTTCAATCCAAAAGTACAATTCCATTTCTGAATCTTAGCGGCTTTGCGTCTTTGCGTGAGCCTTCTGCAACACAGGGCAGGGAAGAGGTTTTCGCGCCAAGGCGCAAAGGCGCAAAGAGGAGGAACAAGTCAAAGCACCAAAGGTTCTTCCGGCATGCCATTGGCGATGCGCTTAATGCCGTGCTTGATCATGTGCTCGCCGAAGTTGATAAGAAGGCCAAGTCGTTTATCCATCAGCCGCAGATAGGTCAGAACCTGTTTGCTGTGAACCGCATCGAGCGCAGCGATCGATTTCACTTCCACGATCACGCAATTGTCGATGATCAGGTCGGCGCGAAAGCCTTCGTCGAACCTGATCCCATCCCACGTGATCGGAACAGGTACTTGTCTTTCCACGGAGTAACCGTGTTTGCGCAGTTCATGCGCAAGCAACACTTCGTACACAATTTCGAAGATGCCTGGCCCGAGCCCAGTGTGCAGGCGGTAGGCAGCGTCAACGGCCACAGCCGCGATTTCATTCTCTTTCATAGGGCGAAGCTTGTGCTTCTCCTTCCAGCTTGCGAAGCGAAAAATGTAGGCGCCGTAGTGTCTTTGCGTGAGATCTCTGACACGCAATCCCAAGAAGATTTTTTCACGCTAAGGCGCGAAGGCGCAAAGAAGGCATATGGATCGAAAAATCCGGTTTCATCTCTGGACCTTAGCGGCTTGGCGTCTTTGCGTGAGATCTGTGCCACGCATTTCCAACAACAATCACTCACGCTAAGGGGCGCAGGCGCAACGAGGACAAACACCTCAACCGACCGGATTTCAGTCCCGAACCTTAGCGGCTTTGCGCATTTGCGTGAGACCTCTCCGAGACTATGGCACCAATAGAAGCACGCGGGCTCCGCAAAGTTTTCGGCGCAACTGTCGCGCTCGATGGGATCGACTTACGTGTTGAAGAGGGGCGTATTCTCGGACTCATCGGTCCGAACGGCGCCGGCAAGACCACTGCGCTCAATGCGATTCTCGGACTCACTTCGTATGAAGGACAGTTAACTGTCCTCGGACGCGATCCTTGGAACGCGCGCGATCAGCTCATGCGCGATGTCTCTTTCATCGCCGATGTTGCCGTGCTGCCGCGTTGGATCCGGGTCTCGCAGTTGCTCGATTACGTCGCCGGGGTGCATCCGCGATTCGATCGGGCGAAGGCAGAAGCTTTTCTCGCTAAGACCACGATCAAACGCACGAGCAAGGTGCGGCAATTGTCGAAAGGCATGGTGGCCCAACTGCACCTCGCCCTGGTCATGGCGATCGATGCGAAATTGCTGGTGCTGGATGAGTCGACGCTTGGTCTCGACATCTTATACAGAAAGCAGTTCTACGATTCGCTGCTAAACGATTATTTCGACAAGACCCGCACCATCGTAGTGACGACGCATCAGGTGGAAGAGGTCCAGGATGTCCTGACCGATCTCATGTTCATCGATCGCGGAAAGATCGCGCTCGAATGCAGCATGGAAGAATTCGAATCGCGCTATCTGGAGGTGGTGGTGAATCCCGAACACGTGGCCGCCGCGCGGGCGCTCAAGCCAATTCACGAGCGATCGGTCTTTGGCCGCAGCGTGATGTTGTTTGACGGCACGAATCGTGAACAAGTCGCCGCGTTAGGCGAAGTACGCCGTCCCAGCATCGCGGATTTGTTTGTAGCCATAATGCAAAGGCCGAAAGACGGCCAATGACGAAGTTCGAATGACGAATGACGAAGGAATGACGCCAATGACGAATCAATGAGAGGTGGGAGGTCAGAGAAACCAAATGAATAGTCTATCGAACGCAGGGTCCGGTCCGGGGTCACCGACCCCGGCTACAACGTCGCCCTCGGATTCCGGGATCACCGATCCCGGCTACAAGGGGGCGCCCCGACCGCTCTATTGGTCGGTGTGGCGGGAGGTATGGGAGAACCGCTCTATATATATAGCACCGCTGAGCGTGGCGGTGGTCGTGCTGTTCGGGTTCATGATTAGCACCTATGGCATCCCGGAGCGCCGACGCGGGGTGTTGCTGATGGATCCGGCGAAGCAGCGGGCGCTGATCGGAGCGCCGTACGACGTGGCGGCGATGGTGTTGATTTTCACCGTGTTCATCGTCGGCGTGTTCTATTGCTTGGACGCGCTCTACGGGGAGCGCCGCGATCGCAGCATTCTGTTCTGGAAATCATTGCCGGTTTCCGACCTCACCACCGTGCTTTCGAAGGCGAGCATTCCGCTGGTGATCCTGCCGCTGGTTACTTTCGTGATAATCATTGCCACGCAATTTGTCATGCTGCTGTGGAGCAGCGTGGTCCTGCTCACGAGCAGTCTGGCCGGGACCACCTGGACACGGTTCAACCTACTCGAGCAGTCGCTGATATTACTCTACAGCTTGATCGCGCTGGCGCTCTGGCACGCGCCGATTTACGGCTGGCTGCTACTGGTCTCAGGCTGGGCGCGGCGCGCGACCTTTCTTTGGGCGGTATTACCGCTGCTCGCAATCAGCATTTTCGAAAAGATCACCTTTGATACTGCGCATTTTATTAGACTGCTAGGGCACCGCCTGACCGGATTCGCGGCTGCGGCCTTTGATTTCCAGGGCCAACATAACCCAGACATTCATTCACTGGTCCAACTGACTTCGGGGAGATATTTGAGCACGCCGGGGCTTTGGTTCGGGCTGATAGTCGCGGCGGTGTTTCTTACCGCAGCGGTACGGCTGCGTCGTTATCGCGGACCGCTCTGATGAGACAGATGAAGCAAACGCCCAACACCGAACGTCGAACACCCAACGCCGAATGCAGAGGGCTCGATTTGAAATTCGATGTTCAGCGTTCGGTGTTTAGCGTTCGATGTTTTCTGCCGCGTCGCCCGGAGCATACCGACAGCGGACGATCATGAGCACGAGCAGGATCAGGAGATAAACCCATGCATCCAACCGTCAAAGCAGCACGCATCGCCGGCGCAGTCTATCTCTCAACCTTGCCGATCGCTGTCTACTTCTGGTCTTACATTCCGGGCAAACTGATTGTCCGCGGAAATGCGACCGCGACCGCGCAAAACATATTGGATCACGAGACGCTCTTTCGCTTTTCAATCCTGGGAGACCTTTTTGCCTATGTGATCATCATTTGCATGGGGTTTCTTCTCTACCGCCTGCTTCGCGATGTAGAGAGAACGTGGGCTTTCCTGATGGTCGGCTTTGTTTTGCTTTCTGCCGCTGTCGGATTTTTCGGTGCGTTGCCCAACATCGCGGCGGTGATTTTGTTTCGTGGCAATGATTTCCTCGCTGTTCTCGATAAGCCGCAACGCGATGCCCTCGCGATGTTCTTTCTGCGGTTACATGGTCAGGCAGCACTGATTAATGAAATTTTTTCTGGTCTATGGCTGTTTCCTTTAGGTCTGCTCGTCTTCCGCTCCGGCTTTCTGCCGCGCTTTCTCGGAATCTGGCTAATCATTGCCGGCTTCGGCTGGTTGGTCCTCAGTGTGATCGCGTTGGTGTTTCCAGCTTACTACGATACTGCCTTCAGCATCATCCAACCAGTCGTGCTCGGTGAAATGGCGTTCGCGCTCTACCTGCTGATCAGAGGCGTAAACGTGAAAGCCCTGCCGGCCCGGGCGGGCTGACTCGTTAGGCTTATGACGATCAAACGTTTCAATCACTCGTATAGGCGAAACTAACATGGGCACAACAGCAACTACTATGACGCAACGCATCACAGAACTGTCGCCGCGTGCCAAAGCCAGAGCCGCCGGCGGTTTCTGGTGGCTCTGCATCATATCAAGCGTGGTGGGCTTCGTCGCCGGGGCTCCACTAATCGTGGCCAATGACGCGGCAGCTACGGCGGCCAACATTCTGGCAAAGGAATCAGCGTTTCGTTTCGGGTTTGTCGCGGATCTCGTGAGTGGCTTGGCCTATGTGGGAGTGACAGCTTTCATCTATTGCGTGCTGAAATCTGTCAGTCGAAGTCTGTCACTGCTGGGGGCGTTCTTTGGCCTGGCCGGAGTCGCGATCGGCGGCGCCTCGTGGGTCATCCATCTCACGCCTTTGCTTCTGTTGCATGGTGATCAGTACCTGACGGCGTTCACAACGAGTCAGTTACACGCGATGTCGCTGGCCGCTCTCAAGCTTCAGTTGCAGGTTTTTCCCATCGGCATGGTGTTTTTCGGAATTCAGTGCATCTCGATCGGATACCTTGTTGCGCGATCGACGTTCCTGCCGCGCATACTCGGCGTGCTCTTGGCGCTCGGCGGACTGTGTTACGTGATCGCCTCTTTTGTTAACTTCCTGGCATCGTCCTTCGGACCCCATCTCGTACCGTTCATTATGCCCGTGGCGCTCATCGGCGAAGGATCGCTGAGTCTGTGGCTCTTGGTGAAAGGCGTCAACGTGCAACGATGGAATGAGCAAGCCTCGTTAGGCCAATGAAGCTAAGGCGCATTCTCAAGTGGAGCGCACGGGTGATCTTGCTCGCCTTAGTTTTAGCATTCCTAGTCGGATTCATCGCTTACTGGAAATCGACTAACGATTGCGATCGCAAAACTGCTTTGGTCAGTCCCATGAAAGCTATTGTTTACTGCGAGTATGGTTCACCTGAGGTTCTCAAGTTTGAAGACGTTGAAAAGCCTGTTCCGAATGACGATCAAGTCTTGATCAAAGTTCGCGCGGCTTCCCTCAATTTTATTGATCCGGGCTTGATGCGGGGGCCGTGGCCCCTTCGCCTAATGTCCGGGCTGCGCAAACCAGAGAAGACAATGCTAGGTAACGACCTGGCCGGCCAGGTTGAAGCGGTTGGCAAGAACGTGACGCTATTCAAAGTGGGCGACGAAGTCTTTGGCGTGGGTCGTCCTACTCTTGCGCAGTATGCGTGTACCCGCGAGCGAGGATTGGTTATTAAGCCAGCTAATGTGACGTTTGAACAAGCGGGCTGTGTAGCTTGGGCCGGATTCACCGCCTTGCAGGGTCTTCGCCAGGGTAACATTCGGCCCGGACAAAAGGTCCTGATCAACGGCGCAACGGGAGGCGTGGGCACTTTCGCGGTCCAGATAGCGAAGTCATTCGGCGCGGATGTGACCGCCGTATGCAGTACCGGAAAAGTCGATCTTGTCCGATCAATCGGCGCCGATCACGTCATTGACTACACCAAAGAGGATTTCACCAAAGGTGACCAGCGTTACGACGTGATTTTTGATAACGTTAACAACCACTCTTTCTCAGATCGCCGGCGCGTCTTAGCTCCTAATGGCATCTGCATCATTGCCGGCATCGGAGGAGCAGGACTACACCCGGAAGCGTGGGGGCGTATCGCTGGGATTTTCAAAGCGGGCCTCTTGGCGCGGTTCGTCCCTCAGAAGTTCGTCAGGTATGGGACGAAACTGGACAAAGAGGATCTGAAGTTGTTGAGCGACCTCATGCAAACGGGGAAGATGACACCCGTCATCGATCGGACTTACAAGTTGAGCGAGACCGCGGAGGCGATGCGGTATTTCGAAGAAGGCCACGCGCGAGGGAAAGTAGTTATAGCTGTGGAGCAGGGCAACGAACTTTAACAAGGAAGTATGAGCACAGTTATAATGACGAAACGGATGGCAGAAGCGTCGCCGCGTTTCAAGGCCAGGATGGCTGGCGTCTCTTATTTGCTCGGAGCCCTGACCTCAGTTCTTGGTCAAATGGTCGTTCTCGGCATGCTGGTCGAGCCCGGCAGCGCAACAGCGACAGCAGCCAACATCCTCTCGCACGAGTCACTCTTTCGGCTGGGGTTCGTGTCCTCCCTCATGACTGTGCCGTTTCATCTCATGTGGGCAGTTCTCTTCTATGGCCTCTTTCGGCCGGTGAACAAGAGCGTCTCGTTACTTGCCGGGCTCGTTATGCTCGTGGCATGCACGATGTGGGCCCTTAGCAGTCTCCTGCACCTCGCCCCCTTGGTGGTCCTGCAAAGCAAGAGCTCCTTGAGCGCATTTGCGCCTGAACAATTGCAGGCTCTGGCGCTCATGCTTCTCAAATTGAATGCGCGGGCCTACGACATCGGCCTGGTGTTCTTCGGATTCTGGTGTGTCCTGATCGGCTATCTCATTTTCAGGTCAGCCTTCATGCCTCGAATCATTGGCGTACTGGAGATGCTCGCCGGCGTGGGTTACCTGACTCTTCTATGGCAACCGCTCGCACACTATTTGTATCCCTACAACCTCGCGCTCGCCGGCCCCGGAGAAATATCACTGATGCTGTGGCTCCTCGTGAAAGGCGTGAACGAACAACGATGGAAGGAGCAAGCCTCGTTAGCCGTGTGAAAATAAAACAGGTACTAAAATGGTCTGCGAGCGTAATTCTCCTAGCGCTCGTGGTTTGGCTTTTCGTCGCCTACTCGACATCGACCAACGAGTGCGATTCCCACGCTACTTCTCTAAATAGTCCCATGAAAGCTATCGTGAATTGCGAATATGGCATCGAGAATCTTCGACTCCGCGAGCTGGAAAAGCCGTCGCCTAACGACAACGAAGTTCTTGTTCGCGTCCGCGCGGCTTCGATTAATCCGGTGGACGGACACTTGATCCGAGGCGGTTGGCCGATGCGTCCAATGACCGGGATGCGCAAGCCCAAGAACATCCGCTTCGGCACAGATTTCTCCGGCGTCGTTGAGGCGATCGGAAAAAATGTGACCGACTTCAAAACGGGCGACGAGGTGTTCGGAGCAAAGAACGGCGCCGTGGCGGATTACATTTGCGTCAAGGCGGATCGGGCGATCGTGATGAAACCGAGCAACATCACATTCGAGCAAGCGGGCTCGGTTGGAGTCGCGGGATTAACCGCCTTGCAAGGTCTCCGCGACAAGGGAAACATTCAGGCCGGACAAAAAGTTTTGATCAACGGCGCGTCGGGCGGCGTAGGCACTTTTGCCGTCCAAATCGCGAAAGCATTCGGCGCCGAGGTCACCGGCGTTTGCAGCACGCGCAACGTCGATCTGGTGAAATCGATCGGCGCTGATCACGTGATCGATTACACCAGGGAAGATTTTACGAAGACGGATCAGCATTACGACATGATTTATGATTTGGTCGGCAATCATTCGTTCTCCGAGCGCCGGCAAATCCTGACGCCCAACGGCATTTGTGTGCTCGCCGGAATCGGCGGCGCCGGATTTCATCCCGAATCGTGGGGACGCATTCTTGGAAATTTCAAAACCG